>JAGAJD010000213.1 GCA_017626275.1 Lachnospira sp. | reverse complement strand
CCAAAATCCTGTATTCCTATCGCTACCGTTCTTGCCATAAACGCCTCCCAATAAATAATTTGCAATTACATATTTTTATTGTTAGTATAGCGTATTTTATACAGAATTACAATTTATTATAATTTTAATAAAATCAGCTTTAAAATTGTTTCTATTCCTCTCCTTCATCTAACGGAATAAGTTCAAATGTGACAGTCTCAGGGCAGTCGGGACATTGGAATACAAGCTCATCAAAGCCCAATGCTTCATTAGACAGCCCTTTTCTCACACCGTATATAAACGGATAAATTGCATTCATTGCACTTAAGCATACAGGAACTTTTGTCTTTTCCATATTGACCATAGGTCCGTCAACATAAATTTCATCTCCCGGCTTGTTTTTTTCTGTTTCTGCATTACAGATTTAGGGAAACAAAAAAGCCCGAACAATGTGTTATCTTTGTGAACACCTTTGTTCGAGCTTATGATTATATTTTATCATCATTTAGGAATGATTCAATATATGTTTGTTTGAACTTCTTTGTGCATATGCACAAACCTAAATCATTTCCTTATCTACAAAATCCATTACCTTATCGAACTTCTCAAGTTCCTCAAGAAGCTGCTCCTGCGTAATAATAAGCGGTGGACAGATAAATACCATATTTTCATGAGAATATGTCATAAAGCCTTTTTCTTTAAGTTTTCCAATAATCTTACCCATCTTACCCTCAGGGTCTTTGCCGTATTCTACAAGCGGCTTCTTGCTTTCCTTATCATAAACAAGCTCTACGCATGAGAAAAGTCCGATATATCTTACATCACCTATACATGCATGTTTCTCTTTCATTTCCTCAAGCTTCTCACCGAGAACCTTGCCGACTGCATTGACATTTTCAAGGATATTTGCTTCCTTATAATAGTTGACGCATGCAACGCCTGCCGCACATGCCAGCGGGTGACCGCTGTATGTAAGTCCGCATGAAAGAAGATGGTCATCAAAATATTCTGCAATCTTTTTGCTGACTACTACACCGCCAAGCTGTACATATCCGCATGTAACACCCTTTGCAAATGTAACGATATCAGGCTTAACATCAAAGTTCTCAAATGCGAACATCTTACCTGTTCTTCCCCAGCCTGCCATAACTTCATCACAAATCATCATGATTCCAAATTCATCACAGACCTTTCTGACGCCCTGCAGATATCCCTTTGGCGGAATAATAATACCGTTAGAACCTGTAATTGTCTCCATTTCAATAGCTGCAACCCTGTCGGCACCCTCATAGATAATCTGTTCTCTCAACTTATCTACATAGTATTCTGCAGCCGCTTCCTCTGAAGCAAAAGGAATTTTTTCTCTGTATACATATGGGTCAAAGAATTTTACAAAGCCCGGAATACCCGGCTCAAGCGGATATCTTCTCGGCTCACCTGTTAAGTTTCCTGCTCCGAATGAAGAACCGTGATAACTTCTGTAACGGCTGAATACCTTATTTCTTCCCGTATACATTCTTGCAATCTTAATTGCATTTTCATTCGCATCGGCACCGCCGTTAGTGAAAAATACCTTTCCCATATTGTCAGGCATTAAATCAATAATCATCTCTGCCAGCTTAGAACGTGATTCCGTTGCGTAGCTTGGTGCTACGAAACAATACTTATCAACCTGCTCCTTAATTGCATCTGAGATTGCTTTGTTTCCAAATCCTACATTTAAGTTTACAAGCTGTGAGGACATATCTGTGTAACGGTTACCGTCATAATCCCACATGTATATTCCGTCTGCTTTTTCTATTGCCAGCGGATTTAATCCTCCCTGCTTGCTCCATGATTGTAAATTATACTTTAAATGTTTGCTCTTTACCTCTTCCCCTGTCATAGCTCATCTCTCCTTTGCTTTTTGTTTTTATGCCTTTATTATACTCGGGGAATGAGGGGCTTCAATTCGTAAAGCAACAAACGTTTTTGTACATTTGCACAATCCCTATTATTATTTATTGAAGACCTGCTTGACGAAGAAGACTGGCAGACATTTCAAAACTTCTTCAATTCTAATTTACATAAGTATATATAATTATAAAAAATTTATACATTTTTGCCAAAAAATGTAGCATTTCTGTTAAAAATAGTATAGTATTTAGATAAAGTTCTTAATATACATTTAAAAAGGAGGAGCTATGGTAGATCAAAGTTATTATGACAAGGCAGACGAGATTATCGGTGAACATGGTGCAGTACCATCTGCATTGATACCGATTATACAGGATATTCAAAATGAATACAGATATCTGCCGCCTGAACTGTTGGTGTATGTAGCAGGAAAAATAGGGGTTACAGAAGCTAAAGCATATAGTGTTGCCACTTTTTATGAGAATTTCTCATTTGAACCAAAAGGAAAATATGTTATTAAAGTTTGTGACGGTACTGCATGTCATGTAAGAAAGTCAACTGCTATTTTGGAAAGACTTTACACCGAGCTTGGTGTTTCCAAAGAGAAACCTACAACAGATGATATGTTATTTACATTGGAAACAGTATCCTGTCTCGGCGCATGCGGGCTTGCCCCGGTACTTACGGTAAATGATAAGGTTTATCCGGCAATGACGCCTGACGCAGCATCTGAGCTTATTCGCGAACTCAGAGAAGCTTAGATAAATATATAGGCAAGAATGGAGATTAGTATATGCAAAAAATTGATAGTAGAGAAAAGCTGGATGAAATAATGCAGACAGAAGGGGACAAGGTCAAGAACAGCAAATGCCGTATTCTTATCTGTGCCGGTACCGGCTGTCTGGCAGGAGGCTCCGGTGATATATATAATAAAATGTGTGAGCTTATTGACAGCGACCCGAATGTTGAGGTATGTTTTGGCCCTGAAATAGCACATGGAGACGGGCCTGCAGAAGTCAGAAAGAGCGGCTGTCATGGTTTCTGTGAAATGGGACCGCTTATGAGAATTGAGCCAATGGGAATACTGTATACAAAGGTATCCGTTGATGATTGTGAAGCAATTTATGAGAGAACAATTAAAAAAGGTGATGTAATACGTCATCTGTTATATAAACAGAATCAGATTGAGTATCAGAGACAGGAAGATATTCCATTTTATAAGAAGCAGACAAGACTTGTCCTTGAAAACTGCGGACATATTGATGCAGAGCATATAGAAGATTCAATTGCACACGGCGGATATCAGGCACTTGCTAAAGTACTCAATGAAATGACGCCGGAAGAGGTTATCAACGAAATCTATGACTCTAATCTTCGCGGACGAGGCGGCGGAGGTTTCCAGACGGGTTATAAATGGAAGCAGGTTGCAAGACAGCCGGAAAAGATACGATATGTTGTATGTAACGGTGATGAAGGTGATCCGGGTGCATTTATGGACCGTAGTATCATGGAAGGTGATCCGCACAAGATGATTGAGGGTATGGCTATTGCAGCATATGCAGTAGGTGCACAGGAAGGCTATATTTATGTACGTGCAGAATATCCTCTTGCCATAAGCAGACTCAAAAAAGCAATCGCAGACGCTACGGAATGTGGTCTTTTGGGTGATAATATTATGGGAACGGATTTTTCGTTCCGGTTACATATTAACAGAGGTGCCGGTGCATTTGTATGCGGTGAGGGAAGCGCGCTTACAGCATCTATTGAAGGCAACAGAGGTATGCCGAGAGTAAAACCGCCTCGTACAGTTGAACAGGGATTATTTGAGAAACCGACAGTCCTTAATAATGTTGAAACTTATGCCAATGTGCCTATGATTATCAACAAAGGTGCTAACTGGTACAAGACCATAGGACCTGAGAACAGTCCGGGAACAAAAGCATTTGCACTTACAGGAAGTGTAAAAAATACAGGTCTTATCGAGGTACCTATGGGAACGACCTTAAGAGAGGTTATTTTTGATATCGGCGGCGGAATCAAGGGCGACGGCGAATTTAAAGCTGTACAGATAGGCGGCCCGTCAGGCGGCTGTCTGATTACACCTCACCTGGACGTAAGCCTTGACTTTGATTCCTTAAAGAAAATGGGTGCAATGATAGGTTCAGGCGGACTTGTTGTTATGGATAAAAACACCTGTATGGTTGAGGTTGCACGATTCTTTATGAATTTCACACAGAATGAAAGCTGTGGAAAATGTGTTCCATGCCGTGAGGGAACGAAACGAATGCTTGAAATTCTTGAGCGGATTGTACAGGGTAAGGGAGAACTTGAAGATTTGGATATGCTTGAAGAGCTTGCACAGACTATTACGGAAACAGCACTTTGCGGACTTGGAAAAAGCGCAGCACTTCCTGTTATGAGTACATTAAAACTGTTCAGAGATGAATATGTTGAGCATGTAGTTGATAAGAAGTGTGCGTCCCATACCTGCAGTGCATTGAAAAAATTCGTTATCAGTGCCGAGCTTTGCAAGGGCTGTTCAAAATGTGCAAGAAATTGTCCGGTGGGTGCAATCAGCGGTAAGATTAAAGAGCCGTTTACCATTGACAATTCTGTTTGTATTAAATGTGGTGCCTGCGAGAGTAACTGCGCATTCGGTGCAATTCACATTGAATCATAGGAGGACCTTTACATGAAATATATGACAATTAACAATAGAAAAGTTCCATTTGATGAGGAAAAAAATGTCCTCTCAGTGATTAGAAAAGCCGGAATTGATCTTCCTACCTTCTGTTATCATTCAGAGCTTTCCACATATGGCGCATGCCGCATGTGTGTAGTTGAAGATGACAGGGGAAAAGTATTTGCATCATGTTCAGAGGTGCCAAGAGACGGTATGGTAATATATACGAATACACCAAAGCTTCAGCACCACAGAAAGCTTATACTTGAACTTTTGCTTGCTTCACATTGCAGAGATTGTACGACTTGCCGTGAAAATGGAGTCTGTACGCTGCAAAAGCTGGCAAGACAGCTTGGCGTAGACGAAGTCCGATTTGAGAATACCAAGCCTCAACAGCCTTTGGACATTTCTTCTAACTGTATCGTAATTGACCCTAACAAATGTATTTTGTGCGGTGACTGTGTTCGTACATGTGAAGAGATACAGGGTGTGGGCGTACTTAATTTTGCATTCAGAGGCTCTAAGATGCGCGTAATGCCGGCATTTAACAAGCCGATTGCAGAAACAGACTGTGTTGGCTGCGGACAGTGCAGAGTTGTCTGTCCAACCGGTGCAATCACAATTAAATCAAATGTTCACTCTGTATGGGAAGCTGTATCAGATAAAAACAAAAGAGTTGTCGTTCAGATTGCGCCTGCCGTAAGAGTTGCCATTGGCGACAAATTCGGTATTCCAAAGGGAGAAAACTCTCTTGGAAAACTGGTTGCTGCCTTAAGAAGAATGGGCTTTGATGAAGTGTATGATACCAACTTCGGCGCAGATTTGACTGTAATGGAGGAATCAAAGGAACTGCTTGAAAGACTTGAATCAGGTAATAATCTTCCAATGTTTACATCATGCTGTCCTGGCTGGGTTAAGTTCTGCGAGAATAAATACCCTGAATTCCGTAAAAACATTTCTACCTGCCGTTCACCGCAGCAGATGTTTGGTGCTCTTATTAAGGAAGATGCAAAACAGCATCCGGAAGACACAAGGGAAACGATTGTTGTATCAATTATGCCTTGTACAGCGAAGAAAAATGAAATTGTAAGACCGGAACATTTTACTGATGGAGTTCAGAATGTTGACTATGTTCTTACAACTGCCGAGGTTACAAGAATGATTCAGGAGGCAGGTATCGATTTGGCACAGATGCCTTCGGAAGCTCTGGATATGCCGTTTGGTCTTGCATCTGGCGGTGCAGCAATATTCGGCGTTACAGGCGGTGTTACCGAAGCGGTGCTTAGAAGACTTATGGACAGCAGTAAAAATGAGGTCCTTGAGCAGATTAGTTTTACCGGTATTCGAGGAATAGAAGGCTTCAAGGAAGCTACGGTTCAGCTTGGCGACAGACAGGTAAAGATTGCGATTGTCAATGGTCTTAAGTCAGCCGACACACTGCTGGCAAAGATGAAATCAGGCGAGGTATATTATGATTTTGTCGAGGTTATGGCATGTAAACGCGGCTGTATAGCAGGCGGCGGTCAGCCTACTCCTATCGGCCCACGTACAAAGAAAGCCAGATATGACGGAATGTATGACATTGACAAGGCTTCTCAGATTAAGCGTTCCAACGAGAATCCAATCATTAAAACGCTTTACGATGGT
>JAGAJD010000212.1 GCA_017626275.1 Lachnospira sp. | reverse complement strand
TGCATGATTTCCGGCTGACGCTGTAATCAGACCTTTTTTACGCTCTTCCTCTGACATTGTGCTTATTTTATAATAAGCTCCTCTTACCTTATATGCACCTGTGTACTGCATATTCTCCGGCTTTAAATAAACCTTGTTGCCTGACTGTGCGCTGAAATATTCACTGTATACAAGATTAGTCTGAAGTGTTACCTCCTTGACCTTCTCTGCCGCTTCCTCAAATTTCTGTAATGATAGCTCTTCCATTATACCAATTTCCTTTCTTAATCTTCCTCGTTTCCTTCTACATCAAATAACGCATTAACAAATGTATTGGAATCAAATTTTTGTAAATCTTCGACTTTCTCACCTACGCCAATATATTTAACAGGTATTCCGTATTCAGCCTGAATAGCCACAGCGATACCGCCTTTTGCAGTGCCGTCCATCTTCGTTAGAATAATACCTGTAATATCAGTTACTTCCTTAAATTCTTTTAACTGTGACAAAGCATTCTGTCCTGTTGTTGCGTCCAGCACAATAAGATTTTCCCTGTAACTTTCAGAATACTCCCTTTCGATTACTCTGTCAATCTTACGAAGCTCTTCCATGAGATTTTTTTTGTTATGCAGACGGCCAGCAGTATCGCAGAGAAGAACATCTGCATTACGTGCCTTTGCCGCAGCGATTGAATCAAAAATAACCGCTGCCGGGTCTGAGCCCTCGCTCTGTGCGATAATATCACAGTTAGTTCTGTGCGCCCACTCGGTAAGCTGTTCAATCGCAGCCGCGCGGAATGTATCTGCCGCTGCCATTATTACCTTCTTATTCTGTGCCTTTAAATGTCCTGCCAGTTTTCCGACAGACGTTGTCTTTCCCACACCATTGACGCCAATCAGCATAACAATGGATTTACGGTTTTCAAACTCATAGGCATTATCGCCCAAATCCATTTTTTCACGGATTGTATCAATAAGAAGCTGCCTGCACTCCTGCGGATTCTTTATTTTATTCTTTTTAACCTTCTCTTTAAGCTCTTCAATAATTTCTTCCGTTGCACGAACTCCGATATCACCCATAATCAGAGTTTCTTCCAATTCCTCATAAAAATCATCATCAATGGAAGAAAAACCGCTGAAAACAGAATCTATACCTGAGACAATATTATTACGTGTTTTGGTTAAACCCTCTTTTAATTTACTGAATAATCCCATAAAATTCTCCTATATTATTTATTTACCGTTATCCTTTTCCAAATCATCTGCAATCAAATTAACAGAAACCAGTGCAGAAACGCCCTTTTCCTGCATGGTAATTCCGTACAGACGGTCTGCTGCCGCCATAGTTCCTCTTCTGTGAGTGATTACAATAAACTGCGTATGCTTTGTCAGCTTATGAAGATAATTTGCATACCTTTCTACATTTGGATCATCGAGTGCCGCCTCAATTTCATCAAGCAGACAAAACGGCGACGGTTTTAAATTCTGAATTGCAAAAAGCAGCGATATAGCTGTCAATGCTTTTTCACCACCTGAAAGCTGCATCATATTCTGAAGCTTCTTTCCCGGCGGCTGTGAAATAATAATAATTCCCGCTTCAAGAATATCTTCTCCCTCAACAAGCTCTATCGTTCCGCGTCCTCCGCCAAACAGCTCCTTAAATACTTTATCAAATTCAACCTTAATTTCTTTAAACTTCTGCTCAAACTGAATACGCATACCTGTGTCGAGATCATCAATAACCTGAATGAGTGTCTGCTCCGCCTGAATAAGATCGTCATGCTGCGTCTTTAGGAACTGATATCTTTCATTTACCTCTTTATATTCCTCAATCGCATTGACATTTACATCACCCAGCGCACGTATGCTGCTTTTAAGTGCATTTATGCGTTTCTTAATCTCTAAAAGATTATCAAGAGCAGCGTCCTTTAATTCCATGGCATAGCTGTATGTCAGCTCATATTCCGTCCACATGTAATCCGTCAGATTATCAATATTATCATTTAACTTTTCCTGCTGTGAGGTAAGTCTGTAACACTCCTTATCCAACGAAGTAATCTGCTCGTTTAACTGCTCACGCTTATCAAAAAATGCCTTATTCTTCGCATACGCTGCTTCCCTCTGCTCCTTAAAGGACGCAAGCCTTTCCTGAATCGACAAAGCCAGCTTTTCAGACTCAGACAGTTCCTTTTTAACAGCCTCAATCTGTTCTAATTTGCCTTCAATCTCGGAATTTGTATGAGAAAGCTTCTCACGTATATCAGCCATTTCTTCTTCAAGCCGTTTGATTTCCGCTTCAATTCTTGAAATATTTTCATTGATAAAACTTTCTTTTTGCAGTGAAGAATTATATTTAATTTTAATATTTTCCATACTTACAGTATGTGCATTTTCCTTCTGCTTCACAGCCTCAAGCTGTATGTTAAGCGTATCAATCTCTTTCTGAGAATTTTCATTTTCTGTATCAAGTGAAGCGAGACTTCCGCTCACACTGCTTAAGCTCGTATTAATCTCTTCAATTTCAAGCTGGAGCTTCTCAACCTCATGTACAGAATCACTGTAAGAATCGATAATCTCCTTTTTCTTTGAAACTGCCTGTTTTAAATTAAGCTCTGCGGTATTTTTTTCAAGCTGTACCTCTCGCATACGCTTATTATCTGTCTCTAACGTCTGACGGACATCAGCAAGCTGTTTTCTTAATGCTGCAACTTTATCCTTTGATTCATTTACTTCTGTGCTTATGGCAGAAACAGACACTTTCAGTTCTTCTATTTCACGGCGGCGTCCCAAAAGGTTGCTCGAATTTTTAAACGCACCACCTGTCATTGAACCACCCGGATTAAGCTGCTCACCCTCAAGTGTTACAATTCTTAAAGAATACTTATATTTCTTAGCGATTGTCAAAGCATTATCAATGTTATCAACGACAAGTATTCTTCCAAGCAAATATTTTGAAAGCTTTTCATATTCAAATGATACCCTGACCAAATCCGAAGCTGCACCGATAACGCCTTTTTCCTTCATGCACGCCTCGCCTGCCAGAGTATTTCTTACCTGAATTGACGATAACGGAAGAAATGTAGCACGCCCGAAACGGTTTTGTTTAAGATACGCAATTAATTCCTTTGCCGTACCCT
>JAGAJD010000211.1 GCA_017626275.1 Lachnospira sp. | reverse complement strand
GGTTATGGTGTTTTCTATGTATTTGTAATGCTTACAACTACGTCACAGCTTGCATTTGCATTTATATTGCCGCTTTCAAGTATGTTAATTCTTTATAAGAACCGTAATTATATTATCCGATGTGGAATTGCTTCAATTGCGATTACGATAATATTAATTATAAAGAATTATATGTCGGGACTTAATATGCCGGCTGATATTACTAATTACGAGATACAGAATGCTGTAATTATCCTTTGTTATGCCGGATATATTCTCTCTATCAATCATTTATGTAAATCAGATGGTGCAATGCTTGGTTCCGTAAAAGATAATCTTCAGAGAGTTGTTACAACTATAGAGCAGGTGAAAGAAGCCAGTATGGCAGTTGTTGATGGCATGACGGTAGTAAGGGAGCTTTCAGATGAGAATAAAGAGGGAGCTTCTACAGTTGTATGCAGCATGGTAGAACTGTCAGGTAATAATAATCTGCTCAATGAAAAGATAGATTCATCTATGGAAATGACGGAGGATATAGACAGTCAGGTTGCAAATGTGGCAGTCTTGACAGACAGGATTGTATCAATTATTGATGAATCGGTTACACATGCGACAACAAGCTCAAGGGAATTATCTGACGTAGTGGAGTCAACTAATGTTATGGCGGAGCTGTCATCACAGGTAGAGAAGATTCTTCACGAGTTCCGTGAACAGTTTAACATGGTAAAACAGGAGACCGGTACTATTGAAGATATTACTACGCAGACGAATCTTTTATCGCTTAATGCATCTATTGAGGCGGCAAGAGCAGGTGAGGCAGGAAAGGGCTTTGCAGTCGTTGCTGACGAGATTAGAAATTTAAGTATGGGTACACAGAATTCATCAAGCAGTATTATGACAGCATTGAATCATTTAGAAGAGACATCAGATAAGATGACAGAGTCCATTACTACGATTCTTAAGCTGATTTATGAGACACTTGAAAAGATGAAAGTTGTCAATGACAGCGTAAGTACGATTACTGATGATTCAAAGCAGCTTGGTGATGAGATTCAGGTGGTGGATACTGCCATTAAGAGAGTAGAAGTATCTAATAAGAACATGGTAAACAATATGAGACAGATTCAGGACATTATGTCAGTTATGACAGAAAGTGTTCAGAATTCTGAGATGACGACAAAGACAATGTTAAGCAAGTATGCAGAAACTTCACGTAACGTTATTAAGATTGAAAGTGTAGTCGGAAAGCTTGTAGAAGAATTAGGTGCAGGCGGTTTTATGGGTATCGATGATATAGTTGCCGGAATGAATATTTCTGTATCAGTATCAGGGGAAAAACGTGCAGATGAAGCAGATTTTAAAACAGATGTAGCAGATGTTGAAAAAGACGGCATATTAATTGCGGCAGACAAACGTACAGAACAGTTTGTTAACGGAAGAATTAAGCAGAAATATAATATTCATATTATTGTAAATAATGCAATGTATGAATGGACGGATATAAAGCTGAGCCATGTTAAAAAAGACGGAAGCAGCTATTATAAGTTTTTTATCAACAGCAATCCGAAGGTGCTTAACAGAAGAAAATATCCTAGATTATCAATGTCTAATCCATGCAGTATTGTTATGGGAGCTGATAAACATTCATATGATTGTAAGATGATAAATATTAGTGCGGGCGGCTTTGCATTTTCAAGCGAGGAGCGTGAATTTGCAGAATCAATAGGAAAACAGGTTGAACTTACAATTCACAATTTTGATTTAGTGGATTCAAAGCCATTAAAGGGCATTATTATACGTTCTACTGATGATGACGGTAATTATATTGTCGGCTGCAGAATGTTAGAGGATAATCTGCAGATAAGTGAATATGTAAAAGCAAGAGTATCATAAATGATATGTTTTGACGGAGAATATGATGATTTATATTTTTACTGCACTGTATTGTGAGGCACAGAGTTTAATTAGCTGCTATCATTTAACAAAAGCTACGGGAATTACGAAATTTCAGGTGTTTACAAATGAGGAAGAGGGGCTCTGCCTTACGGTTACAGGAACGGGAAATATAGCGGCAGCAGTTGCAGTTACGAATGTGTGTACTGTATTCGGCGCGGGAAAGAATGATTTCTTAATAAATTACGGAATATGTGCGGGCAAGTCCGGGGAAAAAAATATATGCTTAGGAGAAATATTTCTATGCAATGAGCTTGTGGAGGAAAGTACATGCAGAGTTTTCTATCCTGATATTATATATAAGCATGATTTCAGGGAAGCAGAAATTATCACGGGAGAGAACGTAGCAGAAACGTTAATGTCTGAGGTGCGTGGTAAAAATATTGTGCTTTATGATATGGAGGCGTCAGCGGTATATCAGGCGGGGGCATATTTTTTCGCACCACATCAGATGAGCTTTTTAAAGGTAGTATCAGACTATGGAGATACATCGTCCGTAACTAAGGAAAAAGTATCACAGCTTACAGATAAACATTTAGAGGAGATAGCTTCATATATTGCGAGGTTACGACAGGTACAAAAGGAAAGTGAGCTAGGTGGGGCATTAGATGAAAACACCATGAAATTGTTTTATAAGCTGTGTGAGGATATGCATTGCTCTAAGGTTATGGAACAATCTCTTATGCAGCATTTAAAATACTGTGTGCTTGCAGATATGGATTATCATAAGGCGGTGGAAGAAATGTATAGGGAGGAGAAGCTTCCATGCAGAGATAAGAGAGAAGGGAAGAAGTGTCTTGAAGAGCTTAAACAACGATTATTATAATCCGCTATTTTCGCATATTTATGTGGAGAAAGATGTGCTTGACCACCCTCGAACACAGGAAATTCTCAGGCACTTTCCCAATGCCGTCGTGATAGAGATAATACATTACAAAGATGTGTTTTGCAGGAGGGGGCAGCAGTATCTTTTACAGCACAATTCACAGAATTTAATTATTGCACAAAAAGAAGATAATTTTCTGTACGAGGGAGCTCCTGTATGTCAGAGTTTTGGAAATTCGTGGTTTTATTATACATCGTGTATGATGAACTGTGTGTATAATTGCGAATACTGCTATTTAAAAGGAATGTATCCGTCAGGAAATATGGTAGCTTTTGTAAATTTGGAGGATACTTTTACAGAGGTGGAAAACCGTTTAAAAGAGCATGAATTGTATATATGTGTATCTTACGATACAGATTTGCTGGCAGTGGAAAATATATTCGGATATACGGCAGAGTGGGCGGAATTTGTAAAAAAGCATGATAATCTGAAGATAGAGGTGCGTACAAAAAGTGCAAATAAAAGGTTTTTTGAGGAGCATGAGCCGTCAAGCGGTATGATTACTGCCTTTACACTTTCGCCGCAGTATGTGATTGATGCATATGAGCATAAAACACCGACACTTAAGGCAAGGCTTTCGTGTATAAAGCTTGCAATCGACAAAGGCTTTCAGGTACGTCTTGCATTTGACCCGATGATATACTGTAAGGACTGGAGAAAGCAGTATTCAGACATGTTAAAAGAAGTATTTGAAAGCATTGACATGCAGCGTGTTATTGATGTAAGCGTGGGAAGTTTTAGGATATCTCAGGATTATCTTAAAAACATGAGACGAAGTGAGCCGTATTCGGCGGTAGTTCAGTTTCCTTATGAAAATGAAAAGGGCGTGTACCAGTATCCTAAACGGATTATGCAGGAAATGGAACATTTTTTGGTGGGAGAACTGTCAAGGGCAATACCTGCCGAAAAGATATTTTTGTGGAAAGAGTAGAATGGTGCAGTAAATGTGTGAAAATATAAAAGGAGCTGTCGTAACGGGAGCTTCATCAGGGATTGGGCTTGCGGTGAGCCAAAGTCTGTGCCGGCTTGGCTATGAGGTATACGGAATCGGAAGAAATTTTGAAAAAGAGGAAGTGCATAAAGCATCAGAGAAATGGGTGAACATTTTCACAAAATAGTATGTGATGTGCTGAATACAAATAAATTATGCAGTACAGTTAAACAAATAAGCCGGGAGTGCGGCATAGAACTTCTCGTAAACAATGCAGGAGTGGGATATTACGGATTGCATGAGGAATTGAGTCCCTCAAAGATTCAGCAGATGGTGCGTACCAACCTTGAAGTTCCGATGATTTTGACACAGCAGTTGTTAAGAACTCTTAAAAAAAATTCAGGAACGATTATTAATATATCGTCCGTTACAGCAGAAAAGTCCAATCCACACGGCTGTGCGTATGGGGCGACAAAGGCAGGTCTTTCAAGCTTTTGTTCAAGTCTCTTTGATGAGGCAAGGAAGTATGGACTTAAGGTTGTAACGATACAGCCGGATATGGCAAAAACGAATTTATACCGCAATGCAGATTTCTGCGAGGGAGAAGAGGAGGAATCTTATCTTTTGCCACAGGACGTTGCAGAGGCGGTTGAGTATATATTAAGTCAGAGAAACGGAATTGTAATATCCGAGGTTACATTAAAGCCGCAGCTTCACAGAATACGAAAGAAAAAGTAAATTGATGTTGGTAACGTAAACAGACCGGGCACAGAAATGGAGGTTTTTATGTTAAAGGATTGGGGCAGAATGGAGAAACCGCAGGAGGAAGAGCTTGAAAGTCGTTTAAAGAAAGCAAGGGAGCGTCTTGAAAAACAGCAGATTATTATTAAGCAGAAGCAGCTTCCGGTGTTAGTGCTTTTGGAAGGCTGGGGAGCGGCAGGAAAAGGAAGCATATTGGGAAAAATCATAAAAAATATTGACCCAAGATTCTTTAAGGTAGCAGTAATGGACGCGCCTACACAGGAGGATAAGAGAAAACCGTTTCTTTACAGGCATTTTATTCAGATACCGGAAGCAGGTAAATTTGTATTCATGGACAGTGGCTGGCTTACAGATGTGACAAAGGAAAGACTGAAAAATGACATGTCCGATAAAGAATATAAAAAGAAAATTGACAGTATTAAAAGGTTTGAGAGACAGCTTACTGATAACGGATATCTAGTGTTAAAGTTCTTTTTCCATATTGATGAGAAAGAGCAGAAAAAGCGCCTTGAAAAGCTTCTGTCAGATAAAAATACAAAATGGCGTGTAAGTGATTATGACTTGTGGCAGAATAAGCATTATAAAAAGTGCCTTGACGTATATGAACAGTACTTATGTGATACCAATCAGTCGTCTGCACCATGGTATCTTATTGACGCTAAAGACAGAAAATGGGCGCAGCTTCAGATTTTGGAGACACTGGTGCAGGGAATTGACACAGCACTTATGAACAGTTCATTGGCAGTGCCGCTCCTGCAGAATGCATTTCCGTTAAAACAGATACCGAAGCTTTCAGATATTTCATTGGATAAGACAATAGCTGATGATGAATATGAACAGCTTCTTGAGCATTATCAGAGCAGGTTAAATGAACTGCATAATGAGATATATAGGAAAAAGATACCTGTTATTATAGCATATGAAGGGTGGGACGCAGCAGGAAAGGGCGGCAATATAAAGCGGATTACAGAAGCACTCGATCCGAGAGGCTATGAAGTCCACCCGATAGCAAGCCCGGAACCTCATGAGAAAGCACGCCATTATCTGTGGCGTTTCTGGAATCGTCTTCCGAAAACAGGTCATGTGGCGATTTTTGACAGGACATGGTACGGACGCGTTATGGTAGAGCGTCTGGAGGGCTTTTGCAGTGAAAATGACTGGCAGAGAGCGTATGTTGAGATTAATGAATTTGAAAAAGAGCTTGCAGACTGGGGAGCTGTGATTATCAAGTTCTGGGTGCAGATAGATAAGGATACTCAGCTTGAACGTTTTACCGAGCGTCAGAATACACCTGAAAAGCAGTGGAAGATTACGGACGAAGACTGGCGCAACAGGGAAAAGTGGGATTTGTATGAGCAGGCGGTAAATGAAATGCTTCAAAAGACCAATACTTCATATGCAGAGTGGCATGTGCTTGAGTCTAATGACAAAAAGTATGCAAGAATTAAGGCATTAAAGACTGTAATTGAAGAGATTGAAAAGAAGCTTTAAGCTGTGTTTCTGAGAGAAGATTTGATATGAATTTATGTAGTTATAAAAAGGAACAGGAAAATTGATTTACCTGTTCCTTTTTTCGATTATCATATTTTTTTGAAACGTTTGTCCACCTGCTTAAATACAATCAGGCAGATAATTACTGCGAGCAGTATTGAAGCAAAGTCGGCAGTCGGCTGTGCATAGATTACGCCGTCTAAGCCGCCGAGCATATTTAAAATCAATACTAACGGTATAAACAGCAGTCCCTGACGGCAGACAGTAAGAATCAATGACGGGAGTGCTTTTCCCATTCCCTGTAATGTATTTATACACAGGAACAGGATACCGATTACAGGACCGGAAAGCTGAAGTGCAATCATCATCTGAATACCGCTTGCAATAACGTCAGAGTCATTGATAAATGCATGTATAATAGGTTCTCTTGCAATAACCATAATTATCGTAAGTATAGTACCCATAATAACTGCACATAAAGCAGTAAAACGGTATATTTTCTTTAATTTCTTAAGATTTCCTGCACCGTAATTATATCCGATTAGCGGCTGTATTCCCGTACACAGACCAATCTGGAGCAGAACAACCATCATGTTTGCCTTTAAAGCAACACCCATAGCTGCGACAGGCGTATCGCCGTAGCCTGCGAGTACATTATTTAATACGATATTTGCACAGCTCATTAAAATATTGTTTAAGGAAGCCGGTATTCCGATAGCAAGAACACTCGTGGCAATTCTGTCTCCTGCATTAAAGTCACGCAGACTGATTGAAAGCATTGATTTGCCGCGAAGAAAATGAGCCACGTAAAATACACATGCTGCAAGATTTCCTATTCCTGTTGCGATAGCGGCTCCTGCAACACCCCATTTAAGAACGAGAATCATAACAGGGTCTAATATGATATTTGTTACCGTACCAATCATGTTTCCAATCATGGAATCCTTTGCGGAGCCTTCGCCACGCAGAATATTTCCGAATGCAGTACC
The DNA here is from genome assembly GCA_017626275.1 of Lachnospira sp. Taxonomy (GTDB): domain Bacteria; phylum Bacillota; class Clostridia; order Lachnospirales; family Lachnospiraceae; genus Lachnospira. The sequence goes on along the minus strand of JAGAJD010000211.1, from coordinate 790 downwards.
GAATATAATAAACGGAGCGCCAAACGCAATGTATAAAAGATATTCGCGGGCATATTCAACTGTATTTGCACTTGCACCTATCATTGAAAGAATAAAATCCATTCCCACAATGAAAACTATTGTCATTACTATTCCAAGACCAACAGAGGCATAGCAGCAGAAAGCTGAAATCTGTTTTGCCCTTTGTAAATTCTGTTCGCCCAAAGCTCGTGAGATTGCAGAGCTTCCGCCTATTCCAAACAGATTGCCCAGAGCCATAAGCACCATAAAGACGGGAGTTGTCAAAGAAACGGCAGCTACCTTCATGGCATCATGTGTCTGTCCTATAAAAAATGTATCTGCCATATTGTAAATGACAACTACAAGCATTGTAATAATTGTAGGTATTGCCATTGTAGCGACAGCCTTGGGAACTGACGCATTTTCAAATAAATCTTTATTTTGATTCACCTTATCCTCCATTCCGCCGCTTTAGCGGCACTTAAGAAAACCAACCTAAATACCTTATACCAAATAAAAAATTATGTCAAGTTGTCAGCATCTATAAAAGCTTTAAGAAAGCGGTAAAACTGATTAGATTAAGGATAAGAGGTTAATAATAGGATAAGCGGATCAGAAGGAGTGCGTGAAAATGTATTTTAAAATAGAAGAAAACGAATTGTCATATATAGATGAAGCACAATTTTGGGAGCAGGAAAATACGGCAGCAGTATTTTTTTATGGGGAATTGGAAGATAACAATAGGCTTAGCAAAATATGCAGTTTTAGCAATGAAAAGGAAAATATCAGG
>JAGAJD010000017.1 GCA_017626275.1 Lachnospira sp. | reverse complement strand
GACCAATACTGTACAGGAAGTGAAAAATGCAATGGAACCGCTGGCTGATTTGCTCGATAAGCTGCTTACAGGGGAGAAAGCATATTGATAAAATTGCCGTATTCGCTTATACTATTAACAAATTTGAAAAAAGGAAGTGTCATTTTATGGAATTAGATCAGTTAGAACCGAAGGCAGTTTTTAGATATTTCAGAGAAATCTGCCGGATTCCGCATGGTTCAGGTAATGTAGAGCAGATTAGCAATTACTGTGTCGATTTTGCAAAGGAGCATGGATTAGAATACAGGCAGGACGAGAGCTTTAATGTAATTATATGGAAAAAAGGAACTGCCGGTTATGAAAACAGCAAGCCCGTTATACTTCAGGGGCATTTAGATATGGTAGCAGTAAAAGAGGACGGCTGTGAAAAGAATATGGAAACGGACGGCCTGGATTTGCAGCTTAATGACGGCTTTTTGGAGGCAAATCAGACGTCTCTTGGAGGTGACGATGGAATTGCGATAGCTTACAGCCTTGCGCTTCTTGATTCAGACGAAATTCCGCATCCGCCGTTAGAAGCTGTATTTACCGTAAATGAGGAAATAGGCATGCTTGGAGCAGCAGCTATGGAGCTTTCGGATTTAAAGGGAAAGACAATGCTTAATATTGATTCTGAGGAAGAAGGAATATTTTTGGCAGGCTGTGCCGGCGGGGCAACGGTGCGCTGCAATATTCCTTTGAAAAGGATTAAAGAGCAGGGAATTAAAAGAACCGTTACATTAAAGAATCTCACAGGCGGACATTCAGGTGTTGAGATTATCTGTCAGAGAGCTAACGCAAATGTATTAATGGGAAGGATTCTTTTAGAGCTTGGAAAGAATCTGAATGTATCGGTAATTTCAATATGCGGCGGTGAAAAGGATAATGCAATTGCCAAAGTCGGCAGGTTAGAGCTTCTTATTGCGCCTGAAGATAATGAGCTTTTTGATGCTGTTATTAAAGATATCGTTGAAACGATTAAGCATGAGTATGAAAGTACGGACCCTCATATGGAAATTGCTGCTGCACAGGAAGCCTCTGTGTCTGAGTACAGCGTTTATCACGGTTCGGTAAGCATGAAATTAATGCTAGCACTGGTACATTTGCCGAACGGAGTGATGAAAATGAGTAATGATATTCCGGGACTTGTGCAGACTTCATTGAATCTTGGAATTATTGCGGAGAATGAGGACGCAGTACAGCTCTGTTATTCTGTAAGAAGCAGTATGAGTTCGGAAAAAGAATGGCTGATTGACCGTATATACAGTCTTGTGGAATTTTTGGGAGGAACATGCAGTACAGAAGGACAATATCCGGCATGGGAGTATCGTAAGGATTCGCCGCTCAGGGATTTGATGATGACTGTTTATGAAGAATTATATGGAAAGAAGCCGGTAATACAGACGATACATGCAGGTGTAGAGTGCGGTATTATGGCAGAAAAAATACCAGGTCTGGATTGTATATCCTTTGGACCTGATATTATTGATATTCATACCACGAAGGAACGACTTGACGTTGCCTCTGTCGAAAGAACATGGAAAATGATTTTAGAGGTGCTTAAACGTCTGAAGTAAGGATTTGGCATAGCATTTTAACAGCTTTAGGAATTGTTTCCGGCTGCAATGCGGAATAATTAATTACTAAAGTGTGATGAATAGCTATTGACTGATTATAATAATATTGTGAAAGGCAGGTGATTTTTAAGCCTGCCTTTTTTGCGTTTTCAATCAGTTCTTCATCGGTCAGACTTGTATTGGCTTTAATTAAGAAATGCAGTCCGGCATCTTTTTCCTGTATGGTGACGCAGGAGTTCAGCGGGCTTTTTTTAATTGCCGTTATTAATAAATCACGCTGGTTTCTGTAATAAATTCTCATACGGTTAATATGTTTTTCAAAATGCCCCTCATTAATAAAGCGTGCAAGTGTGTATTGCTCAAAGTTCGAGACAGTACAGGAGTAAAATCCAAGCTGTTTGTTAAAACGCGGCATTAACGGCAGCGGCAGAATCATATAGCTGATTCTTATGGTCGGTGCAAGGCTTTTTGTAAATGTATTCATATAGATTACCTTATCCGAAACATCTATGCTCTGGAGAGACGGAATAGGTTTGCCAAGCAGACGAAATTCGCTGTCGTAATCGTCCTCGATAATATATCTTGAATCGCTTTTTGATGCCCAGCCAAGAATTTCATAACGTCGGCTGATTGGCGTAACAATTCCTGTCGGATAATGGTGTGATGGTGATAAATGTAAAATATCAGCATTACACTCTGACAGGGAACGCATAAGAATCCCATCATTATCAAGAGGAATACATAAGCATTCCACATTGTTGCTTTCATAAATCTGCCGGATTTTGCTGTATCCGGGATCTTCAACGGCAAATACCTTGTCTCTGCCAAGGAGCTGGATTAGCAGTCCGTAAAGATATTCTGTTCCGGCACCGACAATTATCTGCTCAGGCAGTACGTTCATTCCTCTGAAATCGTAGAGATGTTTGGCAATGGCGCTTCTTAGTTCAATAATTCCGGCAGCAGGCGACGGCGTTAAAAGTTCATTGGTTTTATCTGACATTACTTCCTTCATAAGCTTTGCCCATGTATAAAACGGAAAGTTTGCCGTACTTGTATGATTGGTAGAGAAGTTAATCAAACAATCGTCATTAGCTGCAGCCGGGGAAAATGCCTCATTAGGGCTTACGGGATATGAGCTGTTGTCATGCGGCTGCTTGTCAGCAGTTGAATTTAAGGCTAAGGACTGCCCTGTTGCTGAAATGTCAGCCACATAATAGCCGCGCTTTGGCATGGAATATATGTATCCCTCTGCCATAAGCTGTGAGTAAGCATTTTCAACGGTAATCGTGCTTATTCCAAGATTTTTGGCAAAGCTTCGTTTGGAGGGCAGCTTGTAATCGGGAAGAAGTCTGCCTGACAGAATATCTTCTTTTATGCATTTATATAAATGTTCATACAGGCTGTCTGAACCGGTATTTTCAAACGAGTAAGTAAGCATGAAAGTTCTCCTTAATAGTAACTGTATATAGTGAGATTATAGTAGTTTAGGAAAGAGTTGTAAATCCTTAAAAATTTTAAAATAATAGTTGACAAATACGAAAGTTTAGTATATTCTAGTATTGGTTTTATATTTAATATTTATTAAATCTAGTATTAACATATTCATATGCTGTGCTTCTGAGATTATGAGGCATAACATTTCTTTGATGTGAATGTAGTTTTAATGATATCTGCATTCCTTTCATTGCCGGATTTTCCGGGAATTCCATTATTTTGTAAATATACTGATTTATCAGTTATATTTAAATATTTTAATTTTACGAAAAGGAGAAGAAGATGGAGTACGGGGATTTTTTACAATGTGTACAGGAACGTACAAAGAAGTATGCAGGGAAAGGGGGTATTGTGAGCGTTAATCATGTAATTAAAAATAATGGCTGTGAACTGGACGGTCTGGTAATAATGGAGAAGGGTAAAAATATTTCACCGACAATCTATTTAAACGGCTATTTTGATGAATATCAGTCGGGAAAAGATCTTGATGATATTGTGACGGAGATTATGCAGAAGTATAACGAGAATAAAGATAAATTGCAGATCGAGGCGGATTATTTTGATGATTTTAATAATATTAAAGCTTGTATAGTGTATAAAGTAATCAATTATTCAAGAAATTACAGATTATTAAAGAATGTTCCTCATAAGAAGATTCTGGATCTGGCGGTTGTATATTATTGTCTGCTTGGACAGCGTGACGGCGAGAATATAACTGCGCTGATTCATAATTCCAATATGAAAAAATGGAATGTGACAGAGCAGGATTTGCATTACGCAGCGGTTGAGAATACACCAAAGTTGCTTGAAAGCCAGATAAGACCGATGTCTGCAATTATCAGTGATGTGCTTGAGGATTGTGAGCTTGACAGCAGAACCGATGAAATGTATGTGCTGACTAACAAATCAAGGCTTAATGGTGCATCATGTATTCTTTATGAAAATGTATTAAGACATTTTGCTGAACAGATAGGGCGTGATTTATATATTTTGCCGTCGTCTGTCCATGAGGTGATTCTGCTTCCGATGTATGAGGATTATGATAAGCGGGAATTGGAATGTATGGTAAGAGATGTAAATTCCGACGGTGTGGCAAAGGACGAGATACTCTCAGACAGGGTGTATACTTATAACAGGAAAGACGGTATGATTTCGTTGTAAAAGTAAGCAAACGGGCAGGAGGGAAAGTGCGTATAATTTCTATCCTGTCCGGTTGTTGTGTATTGCATAAATGAGTATTTAATCATAGATATGAAAGATTATTTTATCAGAATCACAGGTAACGGCAGGTTTAAATATCCGTGATACACAAAACAATTACATGTTACAGACTGCTCATTGACAACGGAATATAATACATGGTAACTAATCAGCCATGCAAAATT
>JAGAJD010000210.1 GCA_017626275.1 Lachnospira sp. | reverse complement strand
GTATTTTCTCATAGTACCCGTACTCCTTCAGTTCCTTCAGTCCTGTATATACTGAGGCTTTCCCGTCAGTTGAATACTTCACAAGGTCCTGTACAATCACTTTCCAGTTATCCGGCTTGCTCAGAAGATAGGCAAGTATTCCCTTTGCCTTGAATGACAGCCTGTTGTCTTCAAGAAAGGTTTTATCCATCATTACAAAATTGCTTGGACGTTTTTTTATCCTTATTATTTCATTTAATTGTTTATTTTCGCTCATTTTCTGCTCTCCTGTTAATATTTTTGCATACCTGCCGTCCGGCTTTCAGAAAATGGCGGAGCTGTACCCGCCATTTTCTCTTTGGTGATATACATCTTCCGGCTTCTGAATGACTTTTAAGTAATTGTTACCTGTTTTAATTCCGCATTTTAAAATGCGCTTCTCCTTTCCTCATTTATCGTATTCACATTTAATTGTTCATGAGAATTGTTCCCAATCCTCAAATCGGAACGGCGGGAATCGAACCCGCTTGAAACTATTTTTCTTTCACCTGCTGCATAAGTGACGCATTATGCGGGAAATAATACGTGATAATAGTGAAAACTGCTTGTCCCATATCCTCAGAAATATGCGTGTAAAAATTAAAAAAGAGGGGGTTAAATGAGAACAGCACACCTGCTGACAATGGACAAAAGTTTCTGTCTCCTTTAAACGTTCCGCGCTTTTGTGTTATTTTATTAACTTGGTATTGTGAAGATTATTCCCCAAATCGGAATGGCGGGAATCGAACCCGCTTGAAACTGTTTTTCTTTTATTTTCACCATTTTAAAAGAATATAATTACGATTCGATTTACAGCTTTTATACGGCACAGAGGTCATTATAAGGTAAGCTATGATACAAACGGCGGTATAGCCACCATAAATGCGTCAAATATGGACGCACAATTTTTTCATTTGAGTAGCTGCCATATCTATATAAAATAACAGTGAAAACGGGGGAGCAAAAGAAATAACAGTCTTCTGTTTCCTGTAACCATTCCGTATTTTCTATCTTGAACGGCTCCTGCTGCTCTTTTTTGTTATTGTCAGATTAATATTTTCCTCTACAACATAATCATCCCTGTATCCCGCCATGCGGTTTATATCCCGCATCATTGAAGCATAATTTAGCGCATCAATTCTTTCAGGAAACCCTCCCTTTATCTTAAGTCCTGTATTTTCCGGTAAACCTTCCTTTTTTTCATATACAATCCATTTAAAATCCATATATACCTTCTTTCTTAACTGAATAATGCTTTCTGTGCAATCTCTGCCTTATATATTCCGTCCTCGTTCCTGCCCTTTTTCAACTCTCTGTACATTGTCTGTATACATACATCTGTTACGACTGCTATCTCTCTTGGATTCTTTTTTTCTGCTGTCATCTGTTCAATAATCTTCCTGTCGTTATAAGTTAATTTTTTATACTTTTTGTGTTTTTTGTACTTCTTTTTCACTATAAACTCCTTCTACTGATTTTTGAAAACAACAAAAATGCGGTCAGAGCTGTCACCCCTAACCGCATTTTATCTATACTTTTATAAGTAAAAAAATAAATGCGACAGAGTTTATTTAACTCTTTTCGCATTTAATTTTAAAACTTTGCAATTTTTCTATCCAATCACTATCCCACAGTCCGTTCCTATATGATTTAAAATAAATACCATATCCTTTTCAGGCACCGCAACACAGCCGGCCGTTGGCATTCCTACCGAACAGTGCAGAAAGAAACAGCTTCCTGCCCCCGGAGTTCCTTCTATATTATAACCAATAAAAAGAGCATATGCATAATCATCGGGATACTCAATTAAATGTTCTACCTCGTCCCACTCTGTAAAAGGACTATCTGTTCTGACATACTGATTATATAATGGCTATTTAGAATCACCGACCCAATAATCATATTCATCTACCCAAAGATACGGAAGCGATGTTTCCGACGACTCTACTATTACAAGCTGTGAATATATTGTCGACTCTAATATTTGCGCCAAATGATTATCTTCCAACACCTCATCTGATGTCTCTGTGCTGTCTTCCTCTGCAATTTGTTCCGGAATTTCTTCGCTCTTACTTGTGGCTTCCTCCGGTGCTTCCGTTTCTTCCGCCACTTCAGCTTCTTCCGACGTCTCTGTTTTCTCCTCTACTTCAGCTTCTTCCGACGTCTCGTTTTTCTCCTCTACTTCAACTTTTTCCGGTATCTCGGCTTCCTCTACTTCCGGTTCTTCGGATTTCTCCTCCATTTTCGTATCCGTCATATCCACAATAATTTCCTCTGTACCGTCTGTGTCTGCTACCGTTGTTTCCGCCACCTTGTTATTTTCTTCCCAATGTATCCCCGTTTCACTTTGAATATTTCTGCATAATAACCTGCTTTTCTTTTATCTGCACACAAAAATAAAAGCCGTAACACCTAGCCTCTATTGCTAAATACCACGACCTTTCCTAGTGCGTCGCCAGGGGTTCGAACCCTGGACACCCTGATTAAGAGTCAGGTGCTCTACCAACTG
>JAGAJD010000016.1 GCA_017626275.1 Lachnospira sp. | reverse complement strand
TAAATGCGTACTTTCTATTCTCAATCTGATATGGCATAGCATATTCTCCTCATTTTCACTGCTTACGACTGCTCTTTCCTAAAGACAGCAAATTTGGTCTGAAATTTTAGTTGTTACGACTTGTATTATAATGTACGTACTTTAAAATGTAAAGTGTAGTTGGCACTTTTTACTGCTGCATTACAGTAACATTAGTAAAAGAGAGTTTGCAATGAATAAATGGATACGACCTAATTTCATGCCCTGCCTGCCTTTGGGAGACAATCATTCCAGAATTACAGAGTGTGATGAACACAGACAGTTATCACGAATGGCAGCTAACGAGGGAACTGTTCTGTTAAAAAATAACGATAATCTGCTTCCGTTTAAAAAAGGAACGGTATGCTAAAGGAAGCAGCCATACCGGCTGATCTTCTCGCACGTGCAAAAGAATTTACAGATACGGCAGTCATCGTTATCGGACGTTATTCCGGCGAAGGCTGGGACAGAAAAAATGACGGCACAGACGATTACTTTAATTTATCTGAAACAGAATCAGACATGGTAAAAGCTGTGACGGCAAATTTTGCCCATGTAGCGGTTCTTCTGAATACCGGTGCAATAATTGATACTTCATGGTTTGCAGACAATGATAAAATTGCATCTGCCGTAATGATTTGGCAGGGCGGAATGGAAGGCGGTCTTTCTGCTGCCGATATTCTGACCGGCGAAGTAAACCCTTCCGGCAGACTTGCAGATACCTGCGTAAAATCCTTTGATGACTACCCTTCCTCAGCAGTTTTTCATGAATCCGATTCATATGTAAAATATTCGGAGGATATTTTTGTAGGATACCGTTACTTTGAAACAATTCCGGGCAAAAAAGATTGTGTAGTATATCCTTTTTTAGAATGTAAATCTGCAAAAAGAGCTGATTTTGTCTGCAATTATAAGCTTGCCAAAAAGCCGGAAGAAGAATATAAACTGGCAGCTTCATGGAACACTGAACTTATGGAAGCCATAGGACGTGCAGGTGCTTTGGAAATGATTCTATGGTTAGAATAAAATAAATAGTGCTGTTCGGGCTAATAATTTACTCCGGACAGCACAATAAATTTATCCAAAGAAATCTATATTCTGACCAACCTTTTTTTCACTGTCTGTCTGAACATAATCGCTCATTCCGTAATATATGGCATCATTAATCTTTTGCAGCAGCTCTTCTATGGAATTTGCCCTAACGGTAATATAATCACCGTTTTTTTCCTGTTCTGCCGACCGCTGTTCCTCAATACGTTCTTCCTGCTGCTCCTTCTGTGCTTCCTTTTTCTCCGCTTTTTTCTTTTCGGCAGCCTTTTCGATTCTCTCCTTCTGCGCTGCAAGAGATTTGTCAATCACGGCAAAATATGCGGCTGTTCCGTTGTCCTTTACTTCCATTCCAAAGCCTTTTACAGCAGATGCCTGCTCGCCCAAACTCTCTTTTATGCTTGAAAGCTGATTTGCCGCACCGCTTATAATGCTCTCATACTGCTTACGGTAATTTTCGTCAACAGCCATTCTCTCTACCTTTTCTTCATCTATAAGGACAACCATTTTAGCAGGATTGGCATAGCAGGCAGCATTTGCTTTTGCCTGCTCCTTCATATCCTTACTTACAAGAACGAAATCCATGTTGGAGTATTTTTTCTTTAATTCATTATAATACTTTTCAGCTTTTTCACTTAATCTTGGTGCTCCGACAGTTCTTCCGTAATCGCTGCTGTCGGTTTTCTTCTCTTTCTTCGCCGCTGATACGGCCTCATTACTTTCCATAACCTTACTTACCACTTCTGAAATCATAAGCTCCTCCATTCTTTCTTTTAATTATAAAGAAACATTCATATATCCGCCTGTTTCACTGCTATGTATATCACCGCTTTTCTGAGTTGGTGTACTGCTGCTTTGGTATAACTCCTTTGTCTTTTTCCAGAGCGACTCATAATCTATATTAAGCTGACCTACATTCTGCGCAGGCTCAGTCTCTCCACCGCTGCTACTCTTCTGCCTGATTTTTCTTTTTCTGCGCCTGCGCTCCTGCTCTTTAATAACATCAAATACGTCTTTTGCTGAATTTGATGCAGAATCCTTCTGCATGCTTTGCGGCTTTTCCGAAATTTCTGATGTCTGTAATGTCTGTGATGTCTGTGATTCTTCACCTGATAAAGAATCACTTTCTGCTTCAATCATTAAAGAATCATTAATCTCTTCCTGCTGTTTAATTAATTCAGCCTCAAGCTCATCAAGCTTTGCCCGCATATCCTCTGCCTGCGTTTTGGCGTCTTCTTTATTCTTATAGTCAATGCTTGCGGTATACCTGACATAAGCACTTGAAAGCTGATTTGCCCTCGCCATTGTTTTCCTTGCCTGTAATTTTGCCTGTTCGCCCGTTCCCATAGTTGACTTAACACCCGCAACAGCATTTAAGCCTGCCTCTGTAACCTGCTCTTTTGTCTCTGCCTGCTTCATTCTCTGTTCTAAGGCTCTTCGTTCCTGCATAATACCGCAAACCTCTTTATATAACTGAGGACTGTGCTTTGCCAGATATTGCAGTTCATCGGGCGATAATTCTTTACCTCCAAGAAATTTGCCATAAATCTGATTAATCTTATTATTTTCAGGGGAATTTTGCTCTTTAAAATCGTCAATAAGCGTCTGTTCATAGGATTGAGCAATACTCTTATCCTCTTTATGTTCTTTTGGACGGACACCACCTATAACTCTAAAATCATTTTCCGTCTTTGCAAATGAAGACGCAGACACATAAATTGTATTAGATACTCCTGACACCTCTTTCACCTCCCTGTGAAGTCTGCCAATATGCGGTTAATGCGGCTGAACTGTAATATGGAACAAATCCGTAACAATTCTTTTATATATTTATTATATCGGACGGTTTTTCTTATTTGTTAATGTAAAAATAGCAGTATGCCCCACTCTGACATACTGCTTCTTTTTACTTAGCCTTCAATTTCACGGATAAGATTTACCATCTCAATAGCTCCCTCTGCACACTCAAAGCCCTTGTTTCCGGCTTTTGTTCCGGCACGCTCAATCGCCTGCTCAATGGTGTCCGTAGTAAGCACGCCGAACAATACAGGAATATCACTGTTTAACGATACATTTGCAATGCCTTTAGATACCTCACTGCACACATAGTCATAATGGCTTGTCGCTCCACGAATTACGGCACCAAGGCATATTACAGCGTCATATTTACCACTCTTTGCCATTTTAGAAGCAATTAACGGAATTTCAAATGCTCCCGGAACCCATGCAACCTCAATGTCCTCCTCCTTTACATCATGCCTTTTTAATCCGTCAACTGCACCGCCTAACAGCTTAGATGTAATAAATTCGTTAAACCTTGCTGCAACGATTCCTACCTTAATGTCTTCTGATACGAGCTTTCCTTCATAAATCTTCATTTTTTATAATCTCCTTTATTAATAAT
>JAGAJD010000209.1 GCA_017626275.1 Lachnospira sp. | reverse complement strand
ACACATTTTGTACCATAATATATTTATAGAAAAATTTCACCTTAAAGCAAAAGCTGCAAAAGTACTTTCCATATTAACGGCTTACATTATTGCCATTGGCGCCGTCACTATCCTGCTTGTATTTATTATACCTCAGGTATACGAAAGTATCAGCGATATTACGGAGCTTTTGCCGATGTGGTACAATAACGCTCTTAATTTTATTCTGGAATTTGAAAATGAGCATGCCGGTATTCCTTTTATTGACTATGATGTCATAAATGAAAAAATTTCTTCTGCGCTGCCTAAAATTGTGGATTATCTTACGGGAATATTAACCAATCTCCTTCCTCTGATTGTATCCACGTCCATGGCAATTGTAAAAGGTGTTTTGAATTTTATAATAGCAATAATCGTATCTGTATATATGCTTTCAGACCACAAGATTATTTTTTATCATTTTAAACGTTTAATATATGCCATACTTCCTAAGAAAACTGCCGATGCTGCAAGAACAATTATCCATGAGAGCAGTAATATTTTTTCAAGCTTTATCAGCGGAAAATTTTTGGATTCATTAATTATAGGTATTATTTGTTTTATCTGCATGACGATTTTTCGTTTTCCTTATGCGGTACTCATAAGCGTAATTGTAGGTATTACTAATATTATTCCGTATTTCGGCCCTTATATCGGAGGTTTTATCGGCGGAATTATTATTTTAATTGTAAGTCCTATAAAAGTTATTTTTTGGGCAATTTTAATTCTTGTAATACAACAGTTTGACGGACTTTATCTCGGACCTAAAATACTTGGTCAAAAGACAGGTCTGCGCCCGCTGTGGATTATCTTTTCCATCACTGTGGGAGGCAGCTTATTCGGAGTTATCGGAATGTTCTTAGGCGTTCCATGTGTTGCCGTGATGAGCTATGTATTAAATCTTATCATTGAACATTTTTTAAAGAAAAAGGAAATTACTGTTAAAGAATACAGTTCTACCGATGAGATGTAGAATTACCATTCTACACCTGTGGCCGGTTGCTTAAACAACATATTTCTTCGGGGACACTAATTAATATGCACTTATGGAAAATGTCGGGAGACTCTGCTTTTTAGCGGGGTTTCCTGTTTTTTATATAATTTAATTATTAAAAATCAAAAAAATATATTGACAAAATATAATAGCTATATATACTAAAAATATATTTTAATGTAGTTAAGTATTTAAAAACAGATTCATAAGACGAAATGAGGAGGATAGTTGTTTGAAAGAGAAAGAAAAGGGTGAGGATAATATGTGCGAGATTATTGATAAGTTAAGGGAAGAAAGCAGGCATACAGCATTATCCATTGCGAAACTGTATTATAAAGGAAATACAATAGATCAGATTGTATTGACACTAAATTTACCACGGGAAGAAGTAGAAAAAGACTAATATATATGCTAAAAATTGTGGTGCAAATGTTGTGCAGTTTTTTATGAAAAGCTTTAGGAGAGGGCTGTCTGTTAATACCGATTTTTTAAAGTTAATTTTAAGACAGCCCCGGATTTTTTACCGCTCACAGCCCTTTGAATTTACTATCTTTTCAACCTGATCCCAGCTTCTTCTAAACTGTACCAGCCTTTTGTTTAGTTTTTTTCTCAAATAAAGCTCCTGCGATATTCTATTGATACATTTGGATTTAGACTTACATCTTACACCCACGGGTATCCCTCCCGAAACAATTCTTCCATATATTATATGCTGCGTGTTGCAATCAGCTTACAGATTGGATTTCCGGCTTTTGAAAAGCGCTCCTCATACTCAGTCATTACATTTCCTTCATTCAAAACATTATCATTATGAAGGTCATAAGTACATGCATCTAAATTCCAGCCGGCTTCCTTTACTTCTTCAACCGAGAAATCAAACAAAGCCTTATTGTCCGTCTTAAATTCAACACGACCGTCCTTCTTTAAAATGATATTATAGCGTGCAAAAAACTGTCTTGAAGTAAGGCGTCTCTTAGCATGTCTGTCCTTCGGCCACGGATCGGAAAAATTAAGATATATTCTGTCAACTTCTCCCTCTGCAAATACTTCACAGATTTCTTCTGCGTCCATGCGGATAAACTTAAGATTCGGAAGCTGCAGTTCCTCCTGCTTCTCCACTGCACGAAGCAGCACACTTGAATATTTCTCAATTCCCACATAATTAATCTGGGGATTATTAGCTGCAAGCGTGGAAATAAATTGTCCCTTTCCCATTCCGACTTCTATATATATAGGATTGTCATTTCCGAATACTTCATGCCATGTTCCTTTCATTCCTTTCGGCTCTGTAAAAACATTTTCATTTTCTACCATAACTTCCCTTGCTCCGGGAATATTTCTTAATCTCATATTCATCTCCATTCCAAGAACGCAGTTCGGATAAAATAACGTACTATTGCGGCGTTCTCAACACATATAGCCTTATTGATATCATATGGCAGAATTTTACCACAATTCTAACAAATTACACAACTATTACTTTACATAAACTTTTGGTTAGAGTAAAATTGTAATTATTAATATTTTTATAAAACATATTGGAGGTTCTATGCGAAGCCGATTTATTAAAAAAACTATTTCTATCGCTTTATTACTGACTACATTAACCGCTTCGGTTTTTAATACATTTTCAATTACAACAGCTTATGCTGAAAGCACTTCAGTTTCTGAGGACAGCTCACTGTCGGCATGGCCGGAAGCCCCTGAAGTTTCTGCCGGAAATGCTATTTTAATCGACGCAGATACAGGTGCTATTCTCTATGAAAAAGATGCATACGAAAAATGTTATCCTGCAAGTACAACTAAGATTCTCACCGGACTTTTGACTGTTGAGAACTGCAATATGAACGAAACGGTAACATTTTCACGTGAAGCAGCCAACTCTGTCACATGGGAAGATGCTAATCTTGCAACCAAAGCAGGCGAGGAATATTCAGTTGAAGAATCCCTGTATGGTCTTCTACTCTACTCCGCCAATGAAATTGCATACGGACTGGCAGAGCATGTCGGCGGTTCTATTTCAACTTTTATTGATATGATGAACGCACGTGCCAAAGAGCTTGGAGCCGTAAACACACATTTTTCCAATGCAAGCGGTCTGTACAGCCCTGACCATTACACAACAGCCTATGATATGGCTATGATTGCACGTGGTTGTTATAACAATTCAACATTTGTAAATATTGATTCAACTTATGAAACCTATACCATAGCTCCGACTAACGTTACTCCTCAGAGCCGCACTATCCGCCATCGCCATCTCATGCTTAAGGGCAGGGAATTTTATTATGAATACTGTAAGGGCGTAAAGACCGGTTTTACCGATCAGTCAGGCTACACACTTGTTACATTTGCAGAAAAAAACGACATGCGCCTGATATGCGTTCTTTTTAACTGCTCCGATTCAAATGTCCGCTTTACTGATACGAGAACACTTTTTGACTGGGGCTTTGATAACTTTAGAAAAGTAACGACCTCAAGCGACACTATTTCGTCCTACTTTTCAGACGACAGCTATTACAGGTCAAATGTATACGGCAAATACCACCACAATTTTAATTTAAGTGCTTCAACGCTTACAATTCCAAACAATGCAAATGTAAGCGATATTTCGCTGATTGTTGACAGCAATTATCAGCCGACTGATGAAAACGGAGTGTATACTACGGGCATCGATTTTAAATACGGAAGCAATATAGTTGCCACTTCCCTGCTCACATTCAGCAAGGGAATCCCTGCATCAGATGAGCGGCTTCCTTATTTACAGAAATCCATAGATGAAAATGCACTGTCAGCCAAAAACTGCATTTCAATTAATATATGGTTTATTGTTGCTGCATTTTCAGGAATTATTATTATTATATATATTGTAAATGACCACAGACGTTCACAAAGACGCAATATGCATGCCAGGAGACATATGCGCCGCAGACGCTACTAATACTAAAAACGCTTCAGTTTCCTAATTACAGGACACTGAAGCGTTTCTTTTTTATTTTT
>JAGAJD010000208.1 GCA_017626275.1 Lachnospira sp. | reverse complement strand
GACAGACGGTACTCTCGGTGAATGAATATCATAAACGCCCGGTCCAACCTCTGTCTCAAAGTTATTGGCTTTCAATGAATCGAGAATCGTAAGCTTTGAACGTGAAGCCTCAAAAGAAATGACATCTGCGTCCATATTGTCAATATCCTTTATAATATCGTCAAATTCACTGTAACACATATGTGTATGAATCTGCGTCTTCGCAGAAACACCGCTGTGGCACAGACGAAATGCAGGAATCGCCCAGTCAAGATATTCACTGTACCAGTCAGACTTTCTTATAGGAAGCTTCTCCTTTAACGCCGCCTCATCAATCTGAATCATTCGTATTCCCGCTTTTTCCAAATCGAGAACTTCTTCACGTATCGCAATTCCAATCTGATATGCCATTTCCTTTAATGAGATATCCTCGCGTGGAAACGACCAGTTCAAAATAGTGACAGGTCCTGTGAGCATACCCTTTACAGGCTTATCGGTGAGGCTCTGCGCATACACGGAATATTCAACGGTAATCGGTCTTACACGCTTAATATCGCCAAAAATAACAGGCGGCTTTACACAGCGTGTTCCGTAAGACTGCACCCAGGCTTTCTCGGTAAACACATAACCTGCAAGATTTTCTCCAAAAAACTCTACCATATCGTTGCGCTCATATTCGCCATGAACAAGCACATCAAGTCCAAGCTCTTCCTGCTTTCTTATACAGCCTTCAATAAGCTCGAATACCTTCTTATCATAAGCTTCCTTATCAATCTCGCCTTTGCGGTAGCTGCTTCTGTTTGCTTTTACCTCCTTTGTCTGTGGAAATGAACCGATGGTTGTCGTCGGCAGAAGCGGAAGCTTAAACTCCTCTCTCTGCAAAGCCTCCCTTACCTTTCTCTCAGGTTTTCTAACAAAATCCTCCTCCGTAAGTGCCGCAGTGTTTTCTCTTACAGAAGCGTCCCTGTACAGTCTTTCTTCCTCAAATACCGTCTCATTTTCTTTATAAAGCTGTTCATTTTTATAATATTCACATTCTGCCAGTTTTGATAATTCGGAAAGCTCCGTCAGCTTTTCCTTTGCAAATGCAAAATGCTTCTTTACCTCCGGCAAAAGCTTTGTTTCATTTTCAAGAGTATACGGAACATGAAGAAGCGAGCATGAGGTTGACAGAACAAGCTTTGGTGCCTTTATTCTTAACAACTTAAGCTTTTCTAAAATATTATCATATCTGCTTTTCCAAATATTTTTTCCGTTTACAAGCCCTGCAAACAACACCTTATCGGCAGGAAAACCGTTTTCATTTACAAGTTCAAATGACTTCTTTCCCTCAATAAAGTCCAATCCGATTCCATCAAAATCCATTGCTGCCGCCAATTCATAGCAGTCTCTTATATCGCCAAAATATGTCTGAAGAAGTACCTTTATCGAATCTTTTTGGGTTAAAAGCTTCTTATATATATAAGAAAACAGACACTTATCTTCCTCTGTCATATCCATAACAAGAGCCGGTTCGTCAAACTGTATCCACTCTGCACCTAATATGCAGAACTTTTCCAACACTTTTCCATATGCGGCAACGAGCTGTTCTTTATAATCCTCCGCACTCTTTCCGTTCGGGTATTTTGCAAGCTTTAAAAATGTATATGCTCCTATAAGCACAGGCTTTGTCTTAATTCCTGCTGCTTTTGCCTCCTCATACTCGGCAAACGGCTTATCGCCCTTTAAAGTAAGCTCTGTATCCTCCTCAAGCTCAGGCACCATGTAGTGATAATTGGTATTAAACCATTTCTTCATGGCTAATGCCTGTACATCGCCCTCCTGTCCCTGATATCCTCTTGCCATCGCAAAATATGTGTCAAGCCCGCTAAGCTGTAAGCTGCGGTACTTCTTAGGAACTGCATTAAACAGCACCGCTGTGTCAAGCATACTGTCATAAAAAGAAAAATCGTTTGACGAAATATAATCTATTCCTGCTTCCTTCTGCAGTCTCCAATGCTCAAGCCTTAATTTCTTTGCCTCTGCCTTTAACTCTTCCTGTGTAATTTCTTTTCTGAAATACTTCTCTGACGCAAATTTCAACTCTCTTAATTTTCCTACTCTCGGAAATCCTACTACTGCACTATGCATAATCCTGTCCTCTTTTCATCATATTTTTTATATACCGCCATGCGGTCTGTGATGATAAAAGTATATTTGAATAAAAATATTTTGCATAATACAAAAAATAAGCAGTTTGATATAGTTTTAAACTATACCTTACTGCTTATCATTTATAATATTATATAGCTATTGCTGGTCATATTCAGTATATTTACAAAGTGCTTTCATATAAGCCTTTCCGTATCTGCTGAGTGCCATGCCTTTCTGTGTGACAGTACCTATCCTCATATATTCTTTAACCAAAAGAGGTTTGGCTATAATGTTTGCACCGTTCAGCTCCTCGCTTATTACACCTGAACTCACAGTATAACCGTTCAGTCCGATAACAAGATTAAACAGCGTTGCCCTGTCTCTCACCTTAATATTCTTTTTTCTGTCTAACGTGCTTAAGATTTCCTCCGAATAATAAAATGAGTTATATTCGCCCTGCTCAAAAGAAAGATACGGGTATTCCTCCAAATCGTCTAAAGACAGCGCTTTTCTGCCCGCCAACGGATGTCTTGAGCTTATAAACACATGCGGTTTTGCAACAAACAGCTCATCAAACTGCAATTCCTGCTGTTTTAAAAGCTTCATGATTACCTCTTCATTTTTGGAAGATGTATACAAAATTCCAATCTCACTTTTCAGACGCCTTACATCTTCAATAATCTCATAGGTCTGCGTCTCACGAAGCGTAAAATCATACTGACTTCCGCCAAACTCCCTAATCACATCGACGAAAGCATTTACGGCAAAGGAGTAATGCTGACATGATACGCTGAAATGCGGTCTTGTCTCTTTTCCGTTAAGAAACTTTTCTTCCAACAGACTTGCCTGCTCTAACACCTGCCTTGCATAAGCAAGAAAAACATCGCCCTCATTGGAAACCACAACACCTTTGTTAGTTCTGTTAAAAATGGTAATCTGCATTTCCTTTTCAAGCTCTTTAATTGCATTAGTCAGACTTGGCTGTGAAATAAACAGCTCCTTTGCCGCCTCGCTGATTGTTCCTTTTTCTGCAACTGTCACAATATATTTTAATTGCTGTAATGTCATAGGTTTTACCGCGAAATTACTTTGCTGCTGTGCGGCTCTAATGTAACCGTATAGCTCTTTCCCTCATATGTGAAGGAAAGTGTCTCCGTCTGCTCTGCAATATTAAAGGCTGCAAACAGCACCTCGTTCTGATACTTTCTTGCAAATACAAGCTGCTGGTTGCGAATCATAACATCTTCAAAGCTTCCATAAACCACTGCATTTGAAGTGCTGCGAAGCTTCGCAAGCTTATTAATATGCTTTGGCAGCTCTAAATCCTGTCTGCTGTCCATAATAGCATCAATAGACTGTCTGACAGGCTTATCAGCCTCTCTTCCGCTTGTCTTTACACCGGTCACGCCCCATTCACTTCCATAATAAACTGAAGGGATACCCGGCATCATAAACATTAATGTGTAGGCATTTTTTAAATCCTTAGGTTCTTTAAGCAGACTTGCAATCCTGTTCACATCATGATTATCAAGGAAATTGTACAGTCTTAAATTCTCATAAATTCCGCCTTTTCCAAACTGACGTCTGAGAGAATGTGCAATCTCAAAATAATTCTTGTCGTTATGGCTTGAATAAATTCCCTTCCAGCACTCATAATTAGTAACCGAATGCATCATCTCAGGATTTGCCCACATCTTATAGTCGCCGTGAATAATCTCACCCATAAGCCAGAAATCCTGCTTTAAGCCCTGTGTGAAGTTCTTTAACTGTCTGAAAAAGTCCTTGTCAATACAGTCTGCCGCATCAAGACGAAGACCATCGATATCAAAAAGCTCTACCCAGCGCTTTACTGCGCCCAAAAGATGATCAACAACTAAAGGATTTTTAAGATTTAACTTAACAAGCTCCCAGTTGCCCTGCCATGTATCATAGCTGAACGAATCTCCCGCTGCGCTCCTTGCACCAAAATTCACACCGCAGAACCAGTCCTTATACTGTGAGTTTTGTCCCTTTTCCTGTAAATCCTTAAAAGGCGCAAAATCTCTTCCGACATGATTGAATACGCCGTCAAGAACTATCCTGATTCCATTATTTTTTAATTCTTTAAATACCTTTTTAAAGTCATCTATGCTTCCAAGTCTTG
>JAGAJD010000207.1 GCA_017626275.1 Lachnospira sp. | reverse complement strand
GTAAATGACTTTTTGTCAGACTGGTGTAAAATGAAAACGAAATTAAATAATGGAGAGATTTCTCCAAACGAATACTTTGAGTGGAAAATCACATGGCCGCATGCTTAAATACTACTATCCACTGCACAGCTCACTTTAGTACCATTTTAGTACCAAAGCCCAAAAAACAAGCTCGCAAATGCCCATTTTATAGGCTTTTGCGAGCTTTTGAAAATTATTCCCACTCAATCGTCGCCGGTGGTTTAGAGGTGCAGTCATACATTACCCTGTTTACTCCCTTAACCTCATTCACGATTCGATTGGCAACTTTGCTTAAGACGTCCCACGGAATCTGGGCGCAGTCGGCTGTCATAAAATCAGAAGTGCATACGGCACGCAGTGCAACGGCGTAATCGTATGTTCTTTCATCGCCCATAACACCAACACTTCTCATGTTTGTGAGTGCTGCAAAATACTGTCCGAGTCCCTTATCAACTCCTGCCTTTGCAATCTCCTCACGGTAAATATAATCTGCGTCCTGAACAATTCTTACCTTTTCTGCCGTCACTTCACCTATAATACGGATACCAAGTCCCGGTCCCGGGAATGGCTGGCGGTAAACAAGATATTCAGGAATGCCAAGCTCCAGGCCTGCTTTTCTAACCTCGTCCTTAAACAGCATACGGAGCGGTTCGATAATTTCCTTAAAATCCACATAATCAGGAAGACCGCCTACGTTGTGATGAGACTTAATTGTTGCAGACTTTCCAAGTCCTGATTCAATAACGTCAGGGTAAATAGTTCCCTGAACAAGATAATCAACAGCACCAATCTTCTTTGCTTCCTCTTCAAACACACGGATAAATTCTTCACCGATAATCTTTCTCTTAGCCTCCGGCTCTGTAACTCCTGCGAGCTTGCCGTAAAATCTGTCCTGAGCGTTTACTCTGATGAAATTTAAATCATATGGACCATCAGGACCAAATACAGCTTCAACCTCATCGCCCTCATTCTTACGCAGCAAGCCGTGATCAACAAATACACATGTAAGCTGCTTTCCGACTGCCTTTGCAAGAAGCACTGCTGCCACAGAAGAATCCACGCCGCCTGAAAGTGCACAGAGAACCTTGCCGTCGCCTACCTTCTCACGAATCTGTTCAATAGTTGTCTCTACGAAAGAATCCATCTTCCAGTCGCCCTTGCACTCACATACATTAAACAGGAAATTGTGAAGCATTTTCTGTCCCTCTACTGAATGCATAACCTCAGGGTGAAACTGGACGGCATATAATTTCTGCTCTGCATTTTCCATTGCTGCGACAGGACAATTATCCGTATGTCCGATAATCTTAAAGCCCTGCGGTGCTTTAGCAATATAATCCGTATGGCTCATCCACGTTGTCGTTGTACTGCTTACACCTTCAAAAATCAATGAAGAAGTATCAACCTCAACCTCTGTCTTTCCGTATTCGCTGACAGGAGCCGTAGCAACCTCACCGCCAAGCTTATGAGCCATAAGCTGTGAGCCGTAGCAGATACCAAGAATCGGAACTCCGATTTCAAAAATTGATTTATCATAAGACGGTGAATCATCTTTGTATACACTGTTTGGTCCACCTGTAAATATAATTCCCTTTGGGTTCTTAGCCTTAATGTCCTCAAGACTTGTCGTATACGGAATTACTTCTGCATACACATTACATTCTCTGACACGTCTTGCAATCAACTGATTGTACTGTCCGCCAAAGTCAAGAACTAATACTAATTCGCTGTTCACTGTTTTCCTCCTTATAAATCATGGTCAATCCTGTCTTAAACAGGACTGCGCCTTTATCCTGCAGATATTTTCATTATACAAAACTAAATTCATATTGGCAACCTGTTACTCTGCAATAATTTCATCAATAACATCTATAACCTTTTCCAAATCTTCACACACTCTGTATGTCAATGCACGAATCTTATCATCAATCTGAATTGTATCAGGAACATGCACAACTTTCATTCCGGCAGCGTATCCCGCTTTAATTCCATTAATACTATCCTCGATTACAATACATTCTTCAGGTTCTGCCCCGATTTGCTTAGCCGCCATTAAGAAAATGTCAGGCTCAGGCTTTCCATGCTCGACAGAATCTCCATAAACCACCTTATCAAGGTACTCCCATGCTCCAATCGTATGCAGCGTATTTTCAGCACTCTCCCTGCGCGTAGATGTCGCCACAGCACATTTTAACTGCTTCCTGCGAATATAATCAAGCAGTGTAAATAAACCTTTCTTTACAGGAATACCTTCTTTTTCTCTTAAGCGGTATACATACTCTGAGCGCAGCTCTCTCGTTTCCCAATAGTCAATCTTTCCTTTATAATAATCATCAAAAAACTGGCAGCTTAATGATGCCGGTGCTCCCTTGAAGCTGTCAATAAGCCACATCGGCATAGTCACATTCTGCTGCTTTGCCGCCCACAGCCAGCCCTCGTTTGACTGCCTCTCCGAATCAATCATAACTCCGTCCATATCAAAAATAATGCCGCAAACCATACTCATAACCTACTCCAAATACCTCTTTACATACTGTCCTGTATAAGAACCCTTCACCTTTGCCACTTCCTCCGGCGTTCCCTTTGCAATGACCGTACCGCCCCGGTCGCCGCCCTCAGGTCCCATATCGATAATATAATCGGCAGTCTTTATCACATCTAAATTATGCTCAATTACAACAACTGTATTTCCACTCTTCGTCAGTTTGTGAAGAATATCGACCAGCTTGTGTACATCCGCAAAATGAAGTCCTGTCGTAGGCTCGTCCAATATATAAATCGTTTTTCCGGTACTTCTCTTTGAAAGCTCCGTTGCAAGCTTGATACGCTGCGCCTCACCGCCTGAAAGCTCTGTTGACGGCTGACCAAGCTTAATATAAGACAATCCGACGTCATTAAGCGTTTCAATCTTACGGCGGATAGTAGGAACATTATCGAAAAACTCGACAGCTTCCTCCACCGTCATATCAAGCACATCAAAAATGCTCTTGCCCTTATACTTAACCTCAAGCGTTTCACGATTATAGCGCTTGCCCTCGCAGACCTCACAAGGCACATACACATCAGGCAGAAAATGCATTTCAATCTTAATAATACCGTCACCCGAACATGCCTCACATCTTCCACCCTTTACATTAAAGCTGAATCTGCCTTTCTTGTAGCCACGCTCCTTAGCGTCAGAGGTTGAAGCAAACAAATCACGTATCATATCAAATACGCCCGTATATGTCGCAGGATTAGAGCGCGGAGTACGGCCAATTGGAGACTGGTCAATATCAATAACCTTATCAAGCTGCTCAATGCCGACAATATCATCATGCTTTCCGGCGATACATCTCGCCCTGTTTAAGGACTTTGCCAAATGCTTATACAAAATTTCATTAACAAGTGAACTTTTTCCTGAGCCTGACACACCTGTCACACACGTAAGAACTCCAAGTGGAATATCAACATCTACATTTTTAAGATTATTCTCCCTTGCTCCCTTTACTGTAATCCAGCCTGTCGGCTTTCTTCGCTCCGCCGGCACCGGTATCTTAATTCTTCCACTTAAATATGCACCTGTGATTGACTCATTGCATCTCATAATATCATCAGCAGTTCCGACTGCGACAACATTTCCACCGTTCTTACCTGCTCCCGGTCCGATATCCACAATATAGTCTGCCGCAAGCATGGTATCCTCATCATGCTCCACAACAATAACTGAATTGCCCAAATCTCTTAAATGTGTGAGCGTTTTTAACAATTTGTCATTGTCACGCTGATGAAGTCCGATACTCGGTTCATCAAGAATATAGGCAACTCCCACAAGTCCTGAACCAATCTGTGTTGCAAGACGAATTCTCTGCGCCTCACCGCCTGATAGCGTTCCTGTCGGACGCGAAAGTGCAAGATAATCAAGTCCCACGTCCATGAGAAACTGTATTCTGGCCTTTATTTCCTTTAAAATCTGCTGTCCGATAGCAATCTGTCTCTCTTTCAAGTTCATATTTTCCAGAAAATCCTGAAGCTTCACGATAGACAGATTCGTAATCTCATAAATATTCTTATCAGCTACCGTAACTGCCAGAGACGATGGCTTTAAACGCTGCCCCTTACATGAACCGCAAGGCGTAATCTGCATAAACTCCTCATACTGCTGCTTCATTGTGTCCGAACCTGTTTCACGGTAACGTTTTTCCATATTTTTAATAAGACCTTCAAATGCAATATCATACACGCCCTCGCCTCTCTGTCCGCGATAACGCACCTTAACGGAATGGCCTTTCGTTCCGTTAATAATAATATCCTTTATATCATCAGGATAATCCCTGAAAGGCGTTGAAAGACTGAAATTATACTCCTCTGAAAGTGCTTTCATAATTGCTCTTGTAAAGCTTCCCTCGTCAGTTACCGACTGCCAGCCCATTGCCGCAATCGCCCCCTCGTCTATGCTTAAGGATTCGTCAGGAATCAGCAGCTTTACATCAAATTCCATCTTATATCCCAATCCAAAGCAGTCAGGACATGCACCAAACGGATTATTAAATGAAAAGCTTCTCGGCTCAATTTCGTCTATGCTTATCTCACAGTCAGGACATGAAAAGCTCTGACTGAAATTAATAGGCTCACCGTCAATAACATCTACCGTCATAAGACCTTCCGCAAGCTTTAACGCTGTTTCTATCGAATCGGTCAATCTCTTTTGGATTCCGTCACGCACAGAAAGCCGGTCAACCACAATCTCAATATTATGCTTCTTATTTTTCTCAAGCTTAATCTCATCAGTCAGTTCATACATATTGCCGTCAACAATCACACGAACATAACCGCTCTTTTTTGCCTGCTCAAAAAGTTTGACATGCTCGCCCTTTCTTCCCCTCACAACAGGCGCAAGAATCTGGATTTTTGTCCTCTCCGGAAGCTGCATAATCACATCGACCATCTGATCCACAGTCTGCTTCTTAATCTCCCTGCCGCATTTCGGGCAGTGCGGAATACCAATTCTTGCATACAGCAGTCTGAAATAATCATAAATTTCCGTAACAGTTCCTACTGTTGAACGCGGATTTCTGTTAGTTGACTTCTGGTCAATGGAAATTGCAGGCGATAATCCTTCGATACTCTCTACATTTGGCTTTTCCATCTGTCCGAGGACTTGTCTTGCATATGAAGAAAGCGACTCCATGTAGCGTCTCTGTCCCTCTGCATAAATTGTATCAAACGCAAGAGATGACTTTCCCGAACCTGAAAGCCCCGTAAGCACCACAAGCTCATTTCTCGGAATATCTACTGAAATATTTTTAAGGTTATGCTCATTGGCCCCCTTAATCTTTATAAACTGTCTGAACTTCCCTTTTTCCATCTGATTTTCTTATCCTTTCCTTATATTACTGTCGGATTTGTATACTCATAATATGCATCACTTATTCTCGTAAATATACTTATTCACTTCTATCATCTTATCCCTCAATGCCGCTGCCTCCTCGAAATTAAGCTCTGCAGCCGCCTTATGCATATTCTTCTCAATCTCTTTCTTTAATTTTTCCAATTCCTTAATACTCATTGATTCATAATCTTTTTTCAGCGCACCGTTCGTTTCCCCGTCCGCCTCTGCTGCCCTTGAAATGCTTATAAGGTCTCTTACGGCTTTCTGAATCGTCTGAGGCGTAATTCCATGGGCTTCGTTATATTCCTGTTGAATCCTGCGGCGGCGCTCCGTCTCATCAATAGCCTTCTGCATTGACTCTGTAATCTTGTCTGCATACATAATTACATGTCCTTCACTGTTACGTGCCGCACGTCCGATAGTCTGTACAAGTGAAGTCTCTGTACGCAAAAAGCCCTCTTTATCAGCATCAAGAATCGCTACAAGTGAAATTTCAGGAATATCAAGTCCCTCACGCAGAAGATTAATTCCAACCAGCACATCAAATCCGTCGAGGCGCATATCACGGATAATCTTCTGTCTCTCAAGAGTATCAATATCAGCGTGAAGATATTTCACACGGATTCCCAGTTCCTTTAAATAGTCCGTGAGATCCTCTGCCATACGCTTTGTAAGCGTTGTGACAAGAATCTTGTTATGCTTTGCTGTCTCCTTATTAATCTCCGATACAAGGTCATCAATCTGCCCGTCAATCGGACGCACACTGATTTCCGGGTCCAGAAGTCCGGTCGGCCTGATAATCTGCTCCGCAGACAGCAATTCATGTTCCCGCTCATATACTGACGGTGTAGCAGACACAAATAACATCTGTGAAATCTTATTCTCAAATTCCGTAAAATTGAGCGGTCTGTTATCCTTAGCAGACGGCAGACGGAAACCATAATCTACAAGTGTTGTTTTTCTCGACTGGTCTCCCGCATACATTCCTCTAATCTGAGGTATCGTAATATGAGACTCGTCCACAATAATGAGAAAATCATCAGGAAAATAATCCATAAGCGTATACGGAGGAACTCCCGCCGGAAGCCCTGCAAGATGCCTTGAATAATTCTCGATTCCTGAACAAAAGCCTGTCTCCTGCATCATCTCAATATCAAAATTTGTTCTCTCCTCAATGCGCTGTGCCTCAATAAGCTTATCCTCGCTCTTAAAAAATTTCACACGCTCCTCAAGCTCTGCCCTGATATTCTCTATCGCCTGATTCATCTTTTCTTTCTCTACTACATAATGTGAATTTGGAAAAATAGCAACGTGGTCTAACAGCATTTTCACTTCACCTGTAAGCGCATCAATCTGTGTTATTCTATCCACTTCATCACCGAAAAATTCCACACGAAAGGCATCTCCGCTTGAAGCAGCCGGATAAATCTCAATAACATCACCACGCACTCTGAAGGTTCCTCGCTTAAAATCCGTGTCACTTCTCAAATATTGAATATCTATCAGCTTTCTAATCACATCATCTCTGTCCTTCTCCATTCCCGGACGCAATGAAATAACCATGTTCTGATAGTCGACCGGCGCACCAAGCCCGTAAATACATGAGACAGATGCCACAATAATAACATCTCTTCTCTCCGAAAGAGCCGCTGTTGCAGAATGGCGCAGCTTATCAATCTCATCATTAATCGCCGAATCCTTAGCAATATAAGTATCACTCGACGGTACATAGGCCTCCGGCTGATAATAATCATAGTATGACACAAAGTACTCAACTGCATTTTCCGGGAAAAATTCCTTCATCTCACCATACAACTGTGCCGCCAGCGTCTTATTATGCGAAATAATCAAAGTTGGTTTCTGTACACGTTCAATAATATTTGCCATTGTAAAAGTCTTACCTGAGCCTGTAACACCAACCAGCGTCTCAAACTGATTGCCCTCCTCAAAGCCCTTTGCAAGCTTCTCAATCGCCTGCGGCTGATCTCCTGTCGGAGCATATTCCGATACCAGCTTAAAATGATCCATACTAATCTCCATTCCGCCGAATATACGGCTGTATATTACTGTAAATTAGTATACCATATATATTTCAAAATGTACAGAACAAATATTCGAAATTATTTATCCATAACCGCTGCATTTATTCCAAGCGGAGGTTTATGGTCTTCCGGGAGAAGACATTTATACGGCTCACCCTTCGTCCGCTCATGAAGCTCGTCCTGCGCCTCCCGAATCTTTTGTGGATTTGTAAGCATATCAACGGCAGACGCACACAAAATCTGCGCCCCTCTTACCAGCGCTTTCTTTCCGATAGAATTTCCCGCACACACCGTAACCATCCAGTTATGCCAGCCGCCTGCCGGCCCCATGGCAATCCACAGACAGGTAAAAGGGCCGCTCATGAATACTCCGACGCATCGGTAATTCCCGTCTGCCCCGGCCCATACGGCTTAATTTCCATGTCAAGTCCCGTCGGTTCTACGCCCTCCTCACACTGCATTTTCTTAACAAATTCCTGCTCTTCCTCCGTATAATCAGGCGCACCGTAATAAACCAAATTATCATATACCACCTTTGACAGTACTTTATTCGGGAGCTTATTATGCGTATACGTCACAGTCTCTGCTTTCACCTGTGTCTCTGTCGCCATCGCCGCATCAAATGCACTTCTTCCGAGCCACGGTCTTGCCCCATGTGACTTTTTTCCTTTAAATGTGAAATTCAGCACAAATACAGAATTACATACCTCGTAATATGCATAATTTCCGCCATGAGGATGCCAGTCAAGAACAAAATCAAGATTTTCAAAGGCTCCTGCCTTTCCAAGCAGCGGTTTTCCGACACTTGCCTCCTCATACGGTGTTCCGTACAGTCTGACAATCCCCGGCACACCACTGTACTCCAAAACATTTTTTAAGGCAATTCCTGCCATAACAGCCCCGGTTCCAAGAATATTATGCCCGCAGCCATGCCCCGGAGCACCCTCTTTTAGCGGCAAATGCAGTCGGCATACCGCCAACTCCCTTTTGAACCGTAAATCCGTGCTTTTCCAAAACCTTTATAATTGCTGCTGAAGAATGATATTCCTCAAGCCCTAGCTCCGGATTTGCCCAAATATCATCTGCAAGGTCAAAAAATTCCTGTTTGTTATTGTCTATCCATTTTTCCATAAATTGTTTCAACTGAAAATTATCCATAGCAATCTCCTTTCAGTCGCTTTGGCAATATTTTATAAACTCTGTCAAAGTATTCTCTGCACATAGGAACACTGTAAGATAATTATAGCAGTCATATTATGAGGCTCATATGTATATCATGACAATCATTTTTGTATAGCTGCACAAAAACGGCGCAAATCTGAATCATCTTCAAATCTGCGCCATAAAATGTGTAAATCACTATTTTTTAATCTCTCCAAGCAGATACTCTACTGCCGCCTTCATCTGTACATCTTCATTATCATCTTTCGTCAAATCCACTACAATATCAGGTGTCACGCCTTTTCCGTGAATATCCTGCCCCTTCGGAGTATAATATTTTGCAATCGTAAATTTTACTGCACTGCCGTCTGTAAGCGGCTTAATCGTCTGCACAATGCCTTTTCCGTAGGTCTCTGTTCCTATAATTTTTCCTATCCCGTAATCCTGTACAGCTCCCGCAAAAATCTCCGATGCACTTGCACTGTTGCCATTTACAAGCACAGCAGCCGGAATTGTAAGCTCGTTATTATCAGAACCCTTATACTCTATCCGCTTTCCGTTCTTATCCTCCGTGTATACAATCATTCCGTCAGGCAGAATATACTCCAACATATCCACAACGGTTGTCAGCACGCCTCCCGGATTATCACGGATATCAATAATCAGTCCTGCCATTCCCTGAGAATTTAGATCCTTAACAGCCGTTTTAAACTGTTCCGTAGTAACATCATCAAATTGAGAAATGCTGATATATCCGATGTTATCTTCCCGCATTGTATAATCGACAGTCTTTGCCTTAATCTCATCTCTGATTACATCTACTTCAAAAGAATTTCCGTCCCTAATTACTTCAAGATGTACACTCGTGCCTTTGTCACCCTTGATGAGTGCCACTGCAGAAGACAAATCCATATCAGTAATATCACGTCCGTCAACCTTTATAATACTGTCACCGTCCCGGATTCCCGCAGCATATGCCGGCGCATTTTCATACGCATCGGAAATAAGAATCGTACCGTCTTCGTTTTTCTGACATACAGCGCCAATCCCATAAAATCTTCCTGTTGTAGATTCTATAAGCTCTTTATACTCTTCAGGCGTATAATAAACAGTATATTTGTCACCATAAGACGCAAGGTATGCCTTATAAATGTTTTCTTCAGCTTTTTCTTTATCTGCATCTTCCATTAAAAATGAATCCATAAGAGAATCCAAAGTATTCAGCTTTTCCTCAACCGCACTTCCAATTCCCTCATCACCCAGAATTGCCGTATCCTGCACATAAATTTCGCCGCCGGTTCCGATATGAACAAAACCTGCATCATAAAATATATTAAGAATAAATACTAACAAAAATATTGTGGCAGATACCCCTATTATTGCTCCAGCCAACATTCCTGAGCCAAAACCGCTCTTCTTTACTGGCGGGCGCATATTAACGTTCATATCCGGATACATATTCTCATTCATTTTCTACTAATCTCCATTCCTCTTTGCTTATGGCAGATACAGCAGCGGATTTACATACTGTCCTCCCTTAATTACTGCAAAATGCAGATGAACTCCCGTTGAGTTACCGGTAGTACCCATCAGACCAATGGTCTGACCCTGTGTAACCTGCTGTCCCACAGATACTTTAAGCACTGTACAGTGCATATATACTGTACTCATACCATTTCCATGATTAATAGTTATATAATTTCCGGCAGAAGCACTATATGTCGAAATAACAACAGTTCCCGACGCTGCCGCATAAATAGGATCTCCCGAAACTCCCGGCTTTACAGCTCCGATATCAAGTCCCCTGTGAGGTGACGTTCTGTTTTCCGTATCTCCAAAACGTGAAGTAATTCGCTTGGAAATTGTAGGCCAGATAAAACCACTCTCTGATACTCCTCCTGAAGATCCATTTGATGAACCATTTCCGTTATTTGAATTATTTGCTTCCTGTTCACGTCTGGCTGCTTCTTCTTCAGCAGCTTTCTTTGCAACCAAATTAAGAATCTCATTTTCCTGCTGCTCTAATTCTTTCTCAAGCTGTGCCTTTGTTTCGGCAGCTTTGTCTGTCTGCTGCTTTAATACGGCAAGTTCCTTCTCTTTTTCCTTTTGTACATACGCAAGAGATTCTTTCTGCTCCTCCAAAGAAAGCTTCATCTCGTCCAGTTCCAGGTAGTCCCTTTCAAGCTCCTGCTTTGTCTGTGCAATATACTGTATAGTCTGCTGATATTCAGCAAGCTTTTCCCTGTCATACTGTGAAATCTTTGCAATATAATCTGCCTTATTAAGCATGTCGGCAAGACTTGATGATGAAAGAAGTATCTCCAGATAACTGTCGTCACTCCTCTCATACATAAACTTTATTCTAAGCTTCATGGCTTCATACTGCAAATCTGCATCAATTTCTGCCTCTTCAAGCTTAACCTCCGCATCTTCAATCTGAAGCTGCATATCTTCAATCTTTCCGTTCAGCTCATAGAGGCTGTTATCCAACGCTGTCATTTTTCCATCAAGCTTCTGAATATAGGCTCTTGTATCCTCTGACTGCTGCTGTAACTCCTCCAAATCCTTTTTGGTATCCTCAAGCTTACTGCTAATCTCATCTTTCTTATCCTTAGCATTATTGATATCTGTTGTAGTATCTCCATAAACCATTATTCCAATTCCATTGTCAGCCGTAACTCC
Source organism: Lachnospira sp. (assembly GCA_017626275.1). Classification (GTDB taxonomy): domain Bacteria; phylum Bacillota; class Clostridia; order Lachnospirales; family Lachnospiraceae; genus Lachnospira. The sequence continues at coordinate 3,267 of JAGAJD010000207.1, read as the reverse complement.
GCCACACGTTACCACAAGCAGCACAATAAGAATCGTGGAAATTACTCTTTTAATCCGCATTTTTCTCATATATGTACTCCTTTCCACACTCCTAATGAATAATACAATTCCCTTTTTAAATACTTAATAACTTAAAAGGGCGCCATGTGGCTTCTCTGCCATGGCACCCCATACATTTCTCAACAATTATACATTTGCATGTTTACGAACTGCAAAAAAGCTGCCCAATATACCAATTCCGATTCCCAGTCCGATAGCTACCGGTGTAAGAATCCTAAATACATCTGATGCCGGAAGAAATACGAGGATATTACTAAGAATAGAAAATTTTCCTAACACATATTGAACCACATTCTGATACATATACCAAAATATAACAATAGGTATCGCAGCACCAATTATTCCAATCGCAATACCTTCTACGAAAAACGGAGCATTGACAAATGCGTCGGTTGCACCGATAAATTTCATAATGGAAATCTCTTCCTTACGAACCGTAATACCGATAACGATTGTATTTGTAATAAGGAATATTGAAACCGCAAGCAAAATCACAATTACGGCAACCGCAACATATCCCACCAGCTTAGCAGCACTTGAAAGTCCGCCCGCCAGTGCATCGGAACGGTTAACCTGTCTTACGCCGTCCAGATTTTCCAAATATGTAACAAGTGTAGACTGCATACTCGCATCATTTAAATACACTTCATATGAAGCTGAATTTGCAAGCGGATTATCCTTAAAGCCTTCCGCTAAATCAGGATACTTCGCAAAATAATCTGCCTTAAAGTTCTCCCATGCCTCCTCTGCCGAAGTAAAGTGTATATTTGAAACCTCTACCCTGTTACTGATAGTGTCTCCAAGCTTCTTAATTTCCGTGTCTGTCAGCCCTTCATCAAAAAGAACCGTAACACAGACTTCATTTTCTGCTTTCTTTACCATATACTCAAAATTAATCACAATCGAATAAAACACGCCAAACAGAAATACACATGCTGCAATCGTAGCTATTGATGCCAGCGAAAACAGCCTGTTTCTATAAATATTTTTGAAACCCTGTTTCAAATGATAAAATATTGATCTAATCTTCATAGAAATATCCACCTTTTTCCAAATCGCTGATTATCTTTCCTTCACTCATAGTAATTGTTCTCTTCTTCATCTGCTGCACAATTTCCATATTATGAGTTACCACAAGTACAGTTGTACCCTGCTTATTTGCCTGATCGAGAATCTTCATAATTTCTGCTGAATTGGCAGGATCAAGATTACCTGTCGGCTCATCACACAAAAGAATAGCAGGTCTGTTTACAAGCGCTCTTGCAATAGCAACTCGCTGCTGCTCACCGCCGGACAACTCATTCGGATAAGCTTTATACTTATCAAGAAGCCCTACCATTGAAAGCATGGAAAGAACACGGCTCTTAATCTGTCTTGACGGAGCCTCTACAACCTGCTGTGCAAATGCAATATTTTCAAAAACATTTCTATCCGGCAAAAGACGGAAATCCTGAAATACAACGCCGATATCCCTTCTCAAATAAGGAAGCTTCTTTCTTGTAATTTTATTTAAATATTTCTTATTAACATAAATCTTTCCTGTTGTCGGATCAAGTTCCTTTAACAACAGCTTAATTAAAGTGGACTTACCGGAACCACTCTTACCAACTATAAATACAAACTCACCCTTCTGTACGTGCAGATTAATTCCATTTAACGCAGGTACGCCTGAAGAATAAGTCTTTGTAACATCTTCTAAGATTATCATCCGTAATCTCCTCCATTAAAATGTATCAATACTTTCCATATATTTCATATACTTTACAACCATTAATGCAATCTTAAATGTAATTGCATCATCAAATACACGTAAATCAAGACCTGTACTCTTCTGAAGCTTATCAAGTCTGTAAACTAACGTGTTCCTGTGGATATACAACTGTCTTGAGGTTTCTGAAACATTAAGACTGTTCTCAAAAAACTTATTTATGGTTGAAAGCGTCTCATCATCAAATTCATCAGGAGATTTTCCGTCAAAAATCTCTTTAATAAACATCTGACAAAGTGGAATAGGGAGCTGATAAATCAGCCTTCCGATTCCCAGTCTGCTGTAAGCAACAACATTCTTATCGCTGTAAAAAATCTTTCCTACATCTAACGCCATCTTTGCTTCTTTATAAGAACGTGATACCTCACGAATATCATTCACAATCGTACCATAGGCAATTCGCGCTGCACTCATCGCCTCTGTATTAAGCATATCTATAATTACTTCTGCCGTCTTATCCAGCTCTTCATAGCTTTCTGTTCCTTTTACTTCTTTTACAAGAATAATACTCTTTTCATCTACTGCAGTAATAAAATCACGCACTTTTCCTGCAAATAATGTGCGCACTGTCTCCAAAGCATTCATATCCTTTTCATGCTTTGTCTCAATAATATATACAACCCTCTTCACATCTGTCTCAATATGAAGCTTTTCTGCTCTTGTATACATATCCACTCTCAAAAGATTGTCCAATAAAAGATTCTTTATAAAATTATCCTTATCAAACCTTTCCTTATATGCCACAAGAAGATTCTGAATCTGAAATGCCGCTAACTTTCCAAGCATATAAACATCATCACTTGTCCCCTTTGCGAGCAGTATGTACTCAAGATTCTGGTCATCAAACACCTTAAAAAACTGGTATCCGTTCACTACCTGGCTCTCGGCAGGCGAATCCATAAATGCAATGGCATCAGCAATACAACTCTGCACGTCCTCAAATGTCTTCGCAGCAACTTTTCCGTCAGCATCTATAACACATAAATCAATTCGTGAAATGCCCTTTAAGCCTTCCACTGTTGTCTGTAAAATTTGATTTGATATCATGTCGAACTTCCTTTCTTTGTTTTTAGTTAGTCCTTGATATATTGTAATGCAAATCGCTTAAAAAAAAAAGAGGAAATGTACAATTTCTATACATTTCCTCAAAATTTCATAAATTTTAGAAATCAGCAATAAATTAGTGAGTAATAATCATATCTGTTTCTTTATCGAATACATGAAGTCTTGCAACATCTACTGCAAACTTAACTGTATCACCAGGACGAGCTGTTGTACGTGGGCTAACCTTAGCTGTACATGTTAATTCGCCGATATCATAGTGAAGGTTAACTTCTGCACCGAGCAACTCGTATACCTTAACTTCTGATTCAAATGTGTAATCAGAATGAGCTGCAACGAAATCTGCATCATCTTTGATATCTTCTGGACGGATACCT
>JAGAJD010000015.1 GCA_017626275.1 Lachnospira sp. | reverse complement strand
GAATTGTGTGTTCAGCGGTAACGACGGTAGTTGCTGAGGCGGTATCGGCATTGCTGTCAATATTATATATTTACCGCAAAGTTCCGCTTCTTCGTCTCGGAGCGGGAGAATTTGTTATTGACAAGGGGCTGCTTACAAAGACATTAAGATACGGTTCAGTTACAGCGTTACAGCAGTCGTGTCAGCCTATCGGAAAGCTGCTTATACAGTCATGTGTAAATTCTCTCGGAATAGATGTGATTGCGGCTTATAATGCAGTTACAAGAATTGATGATTTTGCATTTACGCCGGAACAGAGTATATCACATGCAATAACAACCTTTGCGGCTCAGAATAAGGGCGCGGCAAATGCGAAAGCAAAAGAAAATAAAGAAGCACAAAGGGAAGCCGGAGGAAAGCTGTATGCCCGTGTGAGAGCCGGTTTTGCACAGGGAATGAAGCTTGAATTTTTATACTGGATTTTAATTTGTGCCGTGACGCTGATATTCAGGCGGTTTATTATGAGCATTTTCGTTACGGGAGAAGGCTCTGAAAATATTATAGATATCGGCAGCCGGTATCTTTTTACAATGGCATTTTTCTATATGCTTCCTGCATTTACAAATGGGGTGCAGGGCTTTTTCAGAGGAATGGGAAAGCTTAAGACAACACTTTTATGCACGTTTATACAGACCTCTTTAAGAGTTATATTTACTTTTATACTGACGCCGTATTTTGGAATTTACGGTATAACCTTTGCATGTGCTGTCGGCTGGATTGTAATGCTTTTATATGAAATACCGTACTATTTCCGATATATGAAAAAGCTTTCTTGAAACGGGGACGTTGAGATTAAATCAGGTATGTGCTATAATCCCTTTATTGCCGCGAGCAATGAAATAAATATTAAGGACGGTGCATATCGATGAAAGTAACAAAACAGGATATGCGTCTGTATGCAATTACAGACAGACAGTGGCTGGGAGACAAAGATTTTTACAGTGTCGTTGAGACTGTTTTGAAAAACGGAGCAACATTTTTACAGCTTCGTGAAAAAAATGTCACACATGAGGAACGTGTGGAAGAGGCGAAAAGATTAAAAGAGATTGCGGCAAGGTATAAAGTGCCTTTCGTGGTCAATGATGATATTTGGGCGGCGAAAGAGGCAGATGCCGATGGTGTTCATATAGGTCAGAGCGATATGGATTATACCGAGGCACGAAAAATTCTCGGTCCCGATAAAATTATCGGTATGACGGCTAAGACGGTAGAGCAGGCAAAGGAAGCTGAGAGGCTTGGAGCTGACTATATTGGAGTAGGCGCTGTTTTTCATACCACGACGAAAAAAGATGCAAAAGACATGCATAAGGATACTCTGCTTGCCATTGCAGAGAGTGTTTCAATTCCGATTGTGGCAATAGGCGGTATTAATTATGAAAATATGGATTACCTTGAAAATACAGGTGTTTCCGGCATTTCAGTTATTTCCGCAATATTTGCGGCAGAAGATGAGGGAGCGGCTACAGCGGCACTTAGAAAAAAGGCGGATATTATATTTGATAAGCCTTTGGCAAAAAATATAATATTTGATATGGACGGAACTTTATTAGACTCCATGCCTTACTGGAGAAGGCTTGCAAGGGAATATGCCACGCAGCAGGGAGCTGTGATTCCTGATGATTTTGATAAGAAAACATATACGATGGATTTAGATGAGTGTGGAAAATATCTGCGTGAGGAGCTTGGCATAGATAAAGAGCCGGAGCAGATGAAGACGCAGGTTATCTCTTTGATTAATGAGCATTACAGCAGGGATATTCCAATGAAAGCAGGAATGAAAGAACTGCTTTTAAGGGAAAAACAGAATCAGAGCAGAATGTGCATTTTTACAACATCTGATAAAAAATGTGTCATAAGTGCAATGACAAGGCTCGGAGTACTTGACTGTTTTGAAAAAATATATACAGTATACGATATAGGGATAAATAAAAGAAAACCTGAAAGCTATTTAGAAATATGTGAGCTGATGGGCTTTGAACCGTCAAAGACAACAGTTTATGAAGATGTATTGCATGCGGTCAAATCGGCAAAACAGGCGGGCTGTAAGGTTACTGCCGTGTATGATGAGGATTCGGCGCATTTGTGGGAAGAAATAAGCGGGCTTGCAGACTTCTGTATTAAGAGTTGAGTATGCACAGAATGAGAGGAAAAAATGAGCAAAAAAGTTGTAGTAGGAATGTCGGGCGGTGTGGATTCTTCCGTTGCCGCATATCTGTTAAAACAGCAGGGCTATGATGTTATAGGCGTGACTATGCAGATATGGCAGGAAGAGGATCGCTGTTCTATTGAAGAAAACGGCGGCTGCTGCGGGCTGTCTGCCGTTGAGGACGCAAGAAAAGTTGCGGCACAGCTTGATATTCCGTATTATGTTATGAATTTTCGTGACGAATTTAAGGAAAATGTGATAGACTATTTTATTGATGAATATAAGGCAGGACGGACTCCTAATCCCTGTATTGCATGTAACAGGTATGTAAAATGGGAGGCGCTTCTGCACAGAAGTCTTGAAATAGGTGCCGATTATATTGCAACAGGTCATTATGCGAGAATTGAGCAGTTGAAAAACCGCAGATATGCAATCCGTAATTCCGTTACCGCAAAGAAAGACCAGACATATGCTTTATATAATCTTACGCAGGAGCAGTTGTCAAGAACATTAATGCCTGTCGGTGATTACACTAAAGAAGAAATCCGCGGTATTGCCGCCGAGATAGGAATTAAGGTTGCAAATAAACCTGACAGCATGGAAATCTGTTTTGTACCTGATAATGATTATGCCGGATATATTCAGAGAGAAACCGGCTATATTCCAAAAGAGGGCAATTTTGTAGACCAATACGGAAACGTTTTGGGGAAACACAAAGGAATTATTCACTATACAGTAGGACAAAGAAAAGGACTCGGACTTGCGATGGGACACCCTGTATTTGTGACGGAACTTCGTCCTGATACTAATGAGGTGGTTATCGGAGAAAACCAGGATGTTTTTGCTTCAAAGCTATATGCTGACAAACTTAATTTTATGTCAGTTGAAAAACTTGAGGGAACGATGCGTGCAAAAGCAAAGATTCGTTACAGTCATGAGGGAGCAGAATGTACAATAAGATTAGCAGATAGTGATGTTTTGGAATGTGTGTTTGACAAACCGCAGAGAGCCGTAACTCCGGGACAGGCACTTGTGCTTTATGACGGGGAACACGTTGTTGGCGGAGGCACGATAATAGGAAAGGAATGGTGATTATATGAAAATATCAACAAAGGGAAGATATGCATTGCGTCTTATGCTTGATTTGGCGCTTAATAATACGGGGGAGGCAGTAAGCTTAAAGGATATTGCTAAAAGACAGTCTATATCTGATAAATATTTGGAGCAGATTATATCCATACTTAATAAAGCAGGATATGTAAGAAGTATCCGTGGTGCGCAGGGAGGATATATGCTGCGTAAGGAGCCGAAAGAATACACAGTAGGCATGATTTTAAGGCTTACTGAAGGAACACTGGCACCTGTAAGCTGTGTTGAGGACGAAGCGGCAGAGTGTCAGAGAGAAGATTTCTGCGTTACTTACATCGTGTGGAAAAAAATAAATGATGCAATT
>JAGAJD010000206.1 GCA_017626275.1 Lachnospira sp. | reverse complement strand
TTATGAAGCTTATTATGATGTACTATATGAAGAAATGAGACTGACTTTGGAAGCAATGAATAGTCCAAAGCAAGTAGAAGAATTGTGTCTACATAAAGGACAGACAATATATAATACACATAAACAGGGTAGCAGTATGGGGGATGTTCATATGATTTTGATGGCATCCTATTTGCAAATGCCTATTTTATTAACTGAAGATTCAGATATTGAGATGTTGCGTGACATAGCAAAAAGACGAATGCAATTAGGACAATATTCGCTGCAAATATTTAATGGGGTTCAGCTTATTGAGGAGCTTGCAAAAAAGCAAGATTCATCAATAACAGTTAAAGAGATAGAAGTGATATTAAAAGACATGAGAGAGCGAAATGTTGTTGCAAGCATAAAAGCGGTATGGAGAGAAAACCATCTGGTATAAAATGAGTATAAAGTGTAATGTTAGGAATTAATAGAATATGTTTATAAGACTCCAGTGAATCACCGAATTCACCGGAGTTATTTTTTTACCCACCTTTAATCTGTTTTATCTGTTCTGCCCGTTCGGGAGCTCTGTGATACTGCAGCTTGAATTGTTTGTATTTCCCATTTTATTTCAACCCGAACCCCGCATAAATACTGGCATGGTAAAAAATGAAGCCTGTAAAAAATGAATCTGTAAAAATTGTTTAATATGTAGCATAATAAGAGAGAAGTTTAGCACAGAACTTCAATTATTCATTATATTTTAAACAGGGAGGACAGATTATGGTTTTTACAAAAAACAAAAATCTCAGAAAAGCATTTGCATGGATTTCATCAATAGTCATGACGCTTATGATGATTATCCCGGCTTTGGGAACGATTGTACCGCCGGTAACTGCATATGCTGGAGAAACAAATCAGAATCAGACTAAAGTCACATATGACTTTAGAGACGGTTCAGTTATTCCGACTGATACAGACGGAAAGCAGGACGTTACAAGCGGTGCTTTAACCGTTAAGGTCGGAAACAAAAATGCATACACCTATAATGGTGCACAGCATGGTGTAGAATTTAAAGACGGCAATTCTATTGAAATTGCAGTACAGGGACCGACAAGGGTGACAGTTGGTGATTGCAGCTACTCAGGTATGACAGAGCTTACACTCACAAGTGCAGACGGTTCATATACAGAAACACAGGCTACAAAGACAGGCTGTTATCATAATGACGGAAGTGCAATGGTATTTACATATACAGGGGAGGCAGCAACAACACTTATATTAAATTTCACTGCTAAAGTATATGTTCCTGTTATTATAACAGAAGCTCTTAAGGTCACATACGACTTTAGAGACGGCTCAGTTATTCCGACTGATACAGACGGAAAGCAGGACGTTACAAGCGGTGATTTAACTGTCAAAGTAGGAAACAAAAATGCATACACTTATAATGGTGCACAGCATGGTGTTGAATTTAAAGACGGTAATTCTATTGAAATTGCAGTACAGGGACCTACAAAAGTAACTGTTGGAGACTGTGCTTACTCAGGTATGACAGAGCTTACGCTTGCAAGTGCAGACGGCTCATATACAGAGACAAAGGCTACAAAGGCAGGCTGCTACCATAATGACGGAAGTGCAATGGTATTTAAATATACAGGAGATGCAGCTACAACACTTGTATTAAATTTCACTAATAAAGTATATGTTCCTGTTATTATAACAGAAGCTATTTTAGAGGAAATGCCGGATGATAATGGTACTAAAAAGGATTCTGTGGCAATGTACAATTTTGCTGACGGTTCTGTTGTACCTTCAACTTGTGACAGTCTTAATCCTTTAAACGGTGAAATTGTTTCAAAGGACGGATTTTTAACAGTAAAGGGAAATGGCGACCTCTATATGCATGATACACAGCATGGACTTGCTGTATATAATGGCAATACATTTTCTGTTAAGGTTGCAGGTGATGCAATAGTAACATTTAATCTCTGCCAGTATGGAGCAGATGCCGAAGCTGTAATTAAGGCAACAAGCAAAAAGGGAGCAATTACATCAGAAGATAAGCAGAAGCTTCAGGGAACAAAAGATGACGGCTTATCAACGATGAGTTTTAAGTATGAGGGTGTAGCAACAACATTGACATTTACAGTATCAGCAGTTGATAAGGCAGAGATGTATCTGCACGGAATCAATGTTGCAAATTTTCCTGAAAGCACAGAGACACCTCAGTTAGTCGGTAATGGAAAGACTGATGTATGGGATTTCGGTGCAGAGCAGTTAGACAGTGAAGTATACAATAATATGCTTACAGTTGATATTATTAACGGCTGGTATGGTCCTTCAGTACAGCCGGGAAGTGAAGGTCCAACTATTGGTTCTTTCTCAACAGATGAATTTTTCTTCAATCCGGCAGGAAGAACTAATAACAGAATCAGAACTTCTAACACAGCAATTACAAGATATGATACAAAGACAGATAAAGTAATTGACGGTGTTACACTTAAAGGATATTTATATTCAAATAACGCAACACCTGTTGTATATGCAGGTATTAAGTTATATGAAAATGATATACTTACACTTTACACAGGTTCTAACGGAGGTGCTTCAACAATATATTGTGAATCACCAAGCGGAGTGATTCAGCAGGGACAGTCCGATGGAGACGGTAAGGTGCTGAAATTCTACGCACCGGAGTACGGTATTTATAAGATTTATTCTACAAACGAAAAGCTTGTTATTTACAGAGCGTTGAGAGAGCATACGCAGCCTGTTGTATTAAGCGGTTCTGTTGATGTATCAGCAGCACAGGGTATTGAGAATAAAGAATACCAGCTTCTTCTTACTAATAAAGAGACAGGTGCACAGAAAGCAGTAGATGTAGTAGACGGCAAATATAGTACATATATTAACGAATGCTTCCATTATACACTTTCATTAAAAGATGCAAACGGATATGTAATAAAGAGTGAAACTAATATCTTCCAGGACAAGGCAGCAGGAAATAAGGAACTTCCGGTTGTAATTGAAAAGGTAGATTTAGTTACTGTAACAGGTGAGCTTGCAGGACTTACAGAGGAAATTGTAAATAACTTAAAGCTTTCATTTGTAAATAATGATTATGTTTATGTACCTGAATTTACAATTACAGGAACAACATATACAGCGCAGTTTGAAAGAGGTGTTGAATACACTATTCAGGCAGACGGCATTAATGATTATTATTTATCAGATATTACAAAAATCAGTTCTTCTGAAGACTCAGTAAAGAATATTACATTTACAGCAAAGCCTGTATACAAGGTTGCAGTAAAGTATGACAATCTTCCGGAAGAGGCTGCTGCTAATGCAGTAGTTACATTTGCCAATATCAATGAGCCTGGTTATACATACACATTTGCAGCAGGACAGGAAGCTGCACTGCGTGACGGACAGTATACAGTTACGGTTACAAATATCGGTAATGTAAGCTATTCTCAGAAGATAACTTCAGACGTTAAGATTGAAGGAAAAGATGTAGAAAAGACAATATCTTTCGAGAATTTAAGTACATGGAATTTTGGTGTGTTAAACGGAAATCCGGGTATTGAGACAATCAATGAAGCAGGATACTATTCAGGACTTGCAATTAATGAGTTTGTTTTGGAAAATAAGGTATATCTTCTTGTAAATGAAAATGGTGAGGTAAAGGTTCCTGTTAAAGCAGGAGACATTCTTACAGCAGAATACTGCTACTGTGCATCATTTGATATTAATGGAGAAGTTCAGGTTGTCAGTAAGTCAGGAAGCACATCAACATTTGAAACAACACAGTATACAGCTAAGGAAGATGGTGTTGTAACAATTAAGGGTGTTGCTCAGACAACAGAAGCAGGTGCAGCAGTAAACCAGACATATTTTACATCTATTTCTGTTGTATCACCTGTTGCATACAGTGAAAAGGTATATGTAGGTGCAGATAAGGAATACAAGACAATTAATGCGGCTCTTGAGGCTGTTGCAAAGATGTCAAGACCAAATAAAGAGCGTGTAGAAATTGTTATTGATCCGGGCAACTATGAAGAAATGCTTACAATTAACCTTGATAATGTTTCTTTGGTAAATGCGGCTGGAGACAAAGCAAGTATTGAATTAACAAATAAGGGTGTAGATATTGCAGAAAATGCAGTAAGAATTACATCTTACTATGGACACGGCTATGATTATTACAGCATGGGTGCTGACTGCAAGTATAATGAAGAACTTCTTGCTGCAAATAAAGAAAATGGCTATTTAAGTGCAACTAATCCGGGTTCAGGAACAACAAGAGGCTCTTACTGGAATGCAACAGTTGTTGTATATGCACAGGGATTTGAGGCAGAAGGAATTATTTTTGAAAATTCTTTCAACCAGTATATCTCAGAGAAAGAAGCAAATGATATCGTTGTAATGTGGGAGACAGGAAGCAAGGGCGAACGTTCCACAACAGTGGGAGATACTTCAGTACAGCAGAAGTCTCACGTAGAAAGAGCAGCAGCGATGTCAATCGTTGGTGACAAGTCAGTATTTAAAAACTGTAAGTTTATCGGAAGACAGGATACACTTTACGGTGGAACAAATATTAAGGCAGTATTTGAAAAATGCGATATTCTTGGTGGAACAGATTACATTTTCGGTGGAATGACAGCAGTATTCTATCAGTGTGATTTAAGAATGAATACGGACAGTGAAAATAATAATGATGTGGCTTATATTACAGCAGCACAGCAGTCAGGCGGAAGAGGTTACCTGATGTATAACTGTAATGTTACATCTACGACACCTGGAGTAGATACAGCTTCAGAATACCGTTCAAAGCAGGGCTACTTCGGAAGACCATGGGCAGCCAATACATCAGAGGTTGTATTCTATATGACGAATATTGAAACAACAGATGATACGAGAACACCGGGACAGTCACTTATTGCACCGGCAGGCTGGACAAACAGTCTTGGCGGAAGTTCTCCAATGATGTATGAATACGGTTCAAAAGAATTGTCAGGAGAAAATAATCTGGCATCAAGAGCAGAGTGGGCAACAGTACTTGAGTCACCTTTTATTGATGGAGGAAAAACTGAAATTACGGTTGAGGCGTTCTTAGGCGACTGGACAACAGAACTTAAAGAGAGAGGTTTCTTTGCGGGAGAAATATCAGAGCCTCATAGCGATGGTTTAGTAATCACGGAAGATGGTTCTATTCTTTACTATGAAAACGGTAAAGTAAGCACAACATATACAGGTATGGCAGAAGATACCGAAACAGGTAAGAAGTACTGGTTTGATGAAGGTGTTGCAGCAAGAAGCAAGGAAGTATGTGACCAGACAACAGGTACGTGGTACTGGTGCGATGCAGACGGAACTATTGCAACAAATAAAGATGTAAATATTCCTGATGGAACAGAAAACGGCAAATGGGTTCGTTATGATGAAAATGGTGCCATGGTTAAGGGAGAAGACTACCGTTATGGCGGCTGGTATTTCTTTGACGTAATTACAGGTGCTATGGTTAAGGGCTTTATAAACATTCCTGATAAGACAGAAGAAGGCAAGTGGGTATATTATGATGAAATCACAGGACAGATGCATCACGGTGTAAGCTGCATTAACGGCAACTGGTATCGTTTTGATGATGTTACAGGTAAAATGGTACACGGTGAATACACTAATGAAGAAGGTATCTGGTATTATGATAACGTTACAGGTATCGCTCTTGACTTAAGCTGGCTGGAAATCAACGGAGCTAAGTACTGGTATGAAGCAGGAAAGCGTCAGGGACTGGAAGGCAGAGGTAAGGAAATTTATGATCCTGTATCTGATGCATGGTATTGGTTAGACTCTATTGATAACGGCAAGATGGCAGTTTCAAAGGACGTATATCAGGAATCATGGGCAGGACCATATGCTGACAGAGAAGACGGAACAGGCAAATGGGTTCGTTACGATGAGAACGGACATATGGTAAAAGGCTGGGATGAACAGAATGGCAGCAAATATTATTTCGACCCAATAACAGGAGCAATGGCAAAGGGAAAGGCAACAATAGACGGAACAACATATTATTTTGATATGAATACAGGAATTTGCCAGTAAATTAAATATTAATATGAGAATACCGACGGCTGTGGATTACAACGGCTGTCGGTATTTTTGTTCGCTGATAATGATAAAATAAAGTTGCCCGATTTGTAAAAAGTGGCTATACTAGAATGAAGAAGAAATTAAAATCGGGGAACAGATTAATGGTTAAGAAACATTTAAAATTTAATACAGAGAATTTTAAGAGCAGATTATTTTTGCGTTTATTTGGTTCATATGTTGTTATAATAGTATGTTTATTTCTTATATATTCGGTAGTTGTAGTCATGGAAAATGTAGGTGTACATAAAGAACAACGGCAGCAGTATTATCAGCTTAAGCTGTCTGAATTAAAAAATGTGCTTGATGTGCAGCTTGTTGAGGCGGATACGGTTATTTCAAATATCAATACTTCCGATATTATAAGAAGATACAGTTCGGGCTGGAGTGACAGGGATATAAGTGCAGCAGATGTAATCAACGAAATCAGGGTATATACGCTGTCTACAAATAATGTTAATATATATGATACCGTACTGTATTTTGAAGGTTCTGATAAATTATATACGAGCGCGCAGCTATATACGATGTATAAGGCATATAACGGCGAGCGTGATGATAATATTAATGGTATCAGAATAGACAGCATTAATTCATTATACGGACTTAGAAATAACGAACTTATAATGAATAAGGAATGGTTCATGTATTCAGATGATTACAGTACGCTTTTTGCCGACGGAACGGTAAGTGTACTGTTTAATGCTGATTTGATTATGGGGTATATAAACTCCGTATTTGAAAATGAAAGCGGTTATGCCGTATATATTAATGACAGATGCGTATGTGGTGAAGAGATTTCTGATGCAGTAACATTTGAGGATAATTCAAGCGTGGGAAGTGTCAGATACAGACTTGATGTGAGCAGTAAGAATTTTGGGCTTGATATCAACGGATATTTTATTGCGGCACTTATTATAGCTTTTGTTGTTGCAGTTGCATTTGTTATAATGGCATTTGCCATGGCAGACAGCTATTATAAGCCTGTCGGAAATATTGAGAAAATTATTGATGAGACTGTCGGCGGTGCAGAGAGCGAAGATGAATTTGCAAATATTATTACAGGAATACAGGGCTTAATAGGTGAGCGTAACGGTTATAAGGAGCGTATGATTAAGATAAGTCCTTATGTACAGCAGGGTGTTTTGCATGGAATAGTAAGCGGAAATCTTGAAGCTGATTCTGTAAAAGTTCTCTCACAGCAGGAATATACTGTACTGCAGAAGCCATATTACATTATATCCGTCATTAATGCTGCGTATATGGGAAATGGAAAATATGACAAAGATATATTCAGGCAGGTAAAGAATATAATCAGCAATACGGTTGAAAAATTTGCAGATGACGAGAGAAGTCTGTATATTTATGACAGAGACAGGACAGATACATATCTTATTATTAATATGAATGAATGTGTGGAAACAGAAAAGCTGATTTATGATATATTTAACGAAATGTCTTCTAATATACATAATGATAAAAAGACAGACAAGGTGGTGCTTACATTTGGTGTAGATGAAGTGCGTGAGGATTTATCACAGCTTCATGAGGCATGCAGCAACGCAGTGAAAGCACTCGGCGGCATGGCCGCAGGAGGAAGAGAGGCGGTTTATTTTTATGAAAAGGAAGTCAGTTCAGACCGTCAGAAGTATTATTTTCCAAAGGATTCGGTAAATATTCTTACGAGAGCATTAAAGGACAGGAAACTGGAGGATATAAGGAAGTTTTTTAAAAATATTCTTGAAGAGAATACTAAAAAGTATGAATTATCGTCTGCGACGGTGCAGCTTCTTGTTGATGAGGTACATATTACAACGGTCAAGGTTATTAAAAATGTTAATCCTGACGACAGGGTTGATTTCAGCATAGAAAAGCTAGGCAGGGTTGCTACATTGGAAGAGATTCTCGAATATTATTATGCCATTTATCAAATGCTTGCGGACAAGCTTGACGAAATTGCAGATGATAAGCAGGAGGCTGATGAGCTTGACAGAAAGATAATAAAGTGTATTAATGAACAGTATATGGACAGCAATCTTTCACTTCAATATCTTACCGAGCGTTTTGGTGTAAGCAATAAATATATTTCGCTGATGTGTAAAAAACATCTTGGAGTTACATATCTTCAGTATGTTCAGGAGAAGAGAATAAGGGCGGCAATAGAGCTTATGGAGACGACAGATGATGCACTTGAGATAATAGCAGGGAAGGTAGGATATACTAATATTCTTACATTCCGCAGGAATTTTAAGACAGTTATGGGTGTTAATCCAAGCGAATATAAAAAATAGAGTATTTTAATATGGAGATTTTTATGAAAAGAGGAAGCTTAAGAAAATATGTACTAATGATACTGGCTGGTGCAGTATGCATTTCCGTGACGGGGTGCGGGCAATTTAATGCGGGTAAAAGCAGCCAAAAGAAAAGCATAAGTATACTTGCCAAAAATTCATGGTACTCTAATGTGGATTATCTTGAGTCGGAGGTCATTGGTAAGGTGTCGGAGGATTCCGGGTATAATGTTCAATGGAGATTTATACAGCCCGCAAATTATTATGATGTTGTTAGAAAGCTTCTGCTTACAAAGGACAGCGATAATCTTGCAGATATAGTACAGCTTCCTGACCTTGATATGAATATGGATTATATTCAGGCGGAAGTATTTATTCCTCTTGATAATTATTTGGATTTAATGCCGAATTTCAGCAGGTATCTTGATGAAAATCCCGGTATTAAGGCATCTCTTACAACAGAGGACGGACATATTTATTATGTTCCTCAGACGGTTCTTACACAGAATTACCAGCCGTGTATAATGTATAATACGGAATGGCTTAAAAGATTTCAGCTTGAGCAGCCGAAGACGCTTGATGAATTTGTTAATATGCTCAGGATTTTTAAAGAAAATGATATGAATCAGAATGGCGATTCTTCAGATGAAATTCCTATGAGTGTTACAAATGAGTTCCTTCCGTATATGTTCGGACCGGCATTTGGACTTGATCTTGTAAACGGGTTTTATGCAGATGAGAATGGAACAGTACATTATGCATATTATGAAGAAGAAAATTATAAGGCATATCTTACATTTTTAAATCAGTTATATGAAGAGGGACTGCTTGAAAAAGATTATGAAACATTAACAAGGGACGATATTACAGGGCGCTGTGCTTCAGATGAGACAGGTGTTATATTTGATTATAGCTGGCAGATGTCAACCTTGTACAGTGCACAGTATGATGAATATAACGGCACGACACCTGTATTTAGCGGCGGTGTACCGCTTTCAGGCAGTTATGAAGGATATTATGTGGGACGCAATGCGATAAGCGGATTTTTTGGAATTACTGTTTTTTGCGGTGAGCCGCAGGAGGCAGCGAAGCTTCTTGATTATATAATGGGGGAAGAGTGTCAGGAGACATATTGCTGGGGAATAGAGGGACGAAGCTATACAACGGGAAGTGACGGTAAGAAGAGATTTACAAGTCAGGCGGCAGATGATATGTGGCTTCAGAAGCTTGGGATTAATCCGGGGTGTGTGCCGTCACATCAGTCTGTTGAGGCTTCCGATGCACTGCTTCCGGAGTGGCACAGCCGTGTTGATAAGTGGCTGGTTAAGTATGTAAGGAGTCCGTTTCCATTTATCTATTCTACAAGTGATGAGCTTGCACTTGATAAGGGTTACAGTAATTACATATCACAGTATGTAGTCCAGCAGGCAGATAGTTTTATTACGGGAAAGTCAGATATTGAATCATTTGACTGGTATATGCAGACACTGGAGAATATGAATATTAAGGAAATGATTGAGATTAAACAGAAGCAATATGACAGATATCAGGCAATGATGCAGAATGTTAATTAAAAAAGAGCTGCACACTAACTTAGTGAGGCAGCTCTTTTTAGTTAAAGATCTTTTCCAAGTTCACAACTGTACAGCCATTCTATAATATCTCCGTCGTTTGCGGCATACTCTCCGCAGCTTACGGAAGGTGTTTCTCCGTTTACATGATATATCCAGCCTGACAGGTTTCCGAAATCAAATTCATAAATGTTGTTTATTACCTTAACATATACGGACTCTTTTGAGCCTGTTGTTTCAAGGTGGATTTTATTTTTAGCGGCGGCATTTACCAGAATGTCATATACTGTATCACCGTTTTCAATTTCAATTTTTGTCTCATCAAGAATAATTCCGTCATCGGGAATATGTTTTGCTGTTTTATCAGGAATGGTATCACATCGGATACTTAAAGTAACTGTTCCGGTGGCATTTTCTTTTGAGGTGGCGGCACTGTTGTAATAATCAGTGGTTGTCTTAAAGTCAGTTGCCAGAACGACAATAATTGCTGCTGTCGCTGCACCTAAAATAACAATAAAGTTTTTTATATTTCTTTTTTTACGACAATATAGAATCACGCAGCTTCCGCAGGCAATGACAGCTATTGCAATACAAATCCACAGCTTAAAACCGCTGCTTTTACTTTGTCTTACGGAGTAAGAAACGATATTGTTAGTCTCTGATGTCTTTAACGCTTCTGTGGCGTCCGGCTCACTTTCTGCCTGCACCGCAGAAGAGGCTGTGGTTTCATCTGTAATTGAATCAGTATCCGGTTTAGCAGCGCCGTCCTGTTCGGCGGAATTTTCAATTGTCTCTTTGGATATATCTAAATTGTTATCATGTGTTGTTTCCGTATGTGAATCTGAATCGGCGTTTGTGCTTTCAGTAATGTTGTCATCAGACGGTAGGATTGTAACGTTGTCAGGTATTTTAAGACCTGACGGGTTTCCAGCGTCAAACATATACAGAGAAGGCTTGCCGTTTTTCATGCGAAGATATGATACCATCGAATAGAATACCTGAACGGTGGCTGTTTCATTTGAACTGCCGCCGTCTTTATGGCAAAAGCTTCCGTCAGACAGCTCATAAATCCGTATTCCGTCAAATAATGTGTTTCCGTTTTTTATAAAACGGCTGTCATTTTCAGCGTCAATTCCAAGCGAAGAAAGCGTTATAAGAACCTGTGCTGTGCTTTCAGGATTATTAATGCCGTAGCTTGCATAATCACCGCCATCCTTCTGCCTGTCAGAGAGGAGTGATAATGCGCTGTCGACTGCCGATTCTACGGAAGAATCAGTTCCGTAATATGGGGCTAATGCCTGAACTGCTATAGCAGTTACATCTACGTCGCTGTTTGAGCCTGTAACAGCCCAGCCTCCATCATCAAGCTGAAGTGATAACAGCTTTTGTTTTACAGA
>JAGAJD010000205.1 GCA_017626275.1 Lachnospira sp. | reverse complement strand
TCATTAGCTTTTTTCTTATAGTCTAAATATGTTTTTGTATGCTCCATAATAGTCTCCTTTCAAATCCAATCATTTCAAATAATTTTCGTGCTAACATGACTAAATTCGTATAAAACTCTTACGCAATATCTTTCCTATAACGCAAAAAAGAGGATATCTTCTAAATTTCTTTAGAAAATATCCTCTACATAGTGCTGTTTCTATTAAATTGTGGACTAAGAGTTCTTCACCAAGCTATGTTAAGCTCTGTTTGACTATGAAAAAAATTGGTCAAAAGTTGGTCAAAACGCCTTGACTAACTGTATTTATGAATGCCTTAAAGCCTGTGAACCCTTGATTTTCCTAGGTTTTTACTTATCCAGAGACTTCATCGTCGGGAACAACAAAACATCTCTAATCGCAGATGACCCCGTGAGCAGCATAACCATTCTGTCGATACCGAAGCCGATGCCTCCCGTTGGTGGCATACCGTAGGCAAGTGCATTTAAGAAATCCTCATCAATGCTGTTGGCTTCCTCATCGCCTGCTGCCTTCAAAGCTTCCTGTGCTTCAAAACGCGCTCTCTGGTCAATCGGGTCATTTAATTCTGAATATGCGTTGCACATCTCACGGCCTAAAATGTAAAGCTCAAAACGCTCTGTATAATCAGGGTCTTCCGGCTTCTTCTTTGTGAGCGGTGAAATCTCAACCGGGTGATCCATTACAAATGTCGGCTGAATAAGCTTATCTTCAACAAACTCGTCAAAGAACAGATTTAAAATATCACCCTTTGTATGTCTTTCCTCATACTCCACATGATGCTCCTTAGCTACCGCTTTCGCCTCTTCGTCTGTCTTAATCTCCGTAAAGTCAACGCCTGAATACTTCTTAACAGCGTCTAACATCGTAATACGTTCAAATGGCTTTGAAAGGTCAATCTCCACGCCGTCCCATTCAACAACCATAGTTCCGTTTACCTTCTGGCAGACAGTTCTGTACATGCTCTCCGCAAGCTCCATCATACCATAATAATCTGTATATGCCTGATACAGCTCCATCAGCGTAAATTCAGGATTGTGCTTTGTATCCACACCCTCGTTACGGAATACTCTTCCTATCTCATAGACACGCTCCATGCCGCCTACGATAAGTCTCTTTAAATACAATTCAAGAGAAATTCTAAGATTAATATCCTCATCTAACGCATTATAATGTGTCATGAATGGTCTTGCTGCCGCACCTCCTGCATTTGCAACAAGCATTGGAGTTTCAACCTCCATAAATCCACGTCCGTCAAGGAAATTACGAATCTCCTTGATAATCTGCGAACGCTTTACAAATGTTTCCTTTACTTCAGGATTAACAATCAAATCCACATATCTCTGTCTGTATCTCTGGTCTGTATCCTTCAAACCGTGATACTTCTCAGGAAGAACCTGTAAGCTCTTGCAAAGAAGTGTAATTTCAGAAACATGAATAGACATTTCACCCTTCTGTGTCCTGAACACTTCTCCCTTAACACCTACAATATCACCGATATCAAACTTCTTAAATCTTGCATATGGCTCTTCCCCAACAGAATCTCTTGCCACATATAACTGGATATTTCCCTTTAAATCTGCAACATTACAGAAAGACGCTTTACCCATAACACGCTTTGCCATTAATCTTCCGGCAATAGATACTTCCTTGCCCTCAAAATTTTCAAAATCGTCCTTAATATCCTGTGTATGGTTAGTTACGTCATACTTTGT
Source organism: Lachnospira sp. (assembly GCA_017626275.1). Classification (GTDB taxonomy): domain Bacteria; phylum Bacillota; class Clostridia; order Lachnospirales; family Lachnospiraceae; genus Lachnospira. The sequence goes on along the minus strand of JAGAJD010000205.1, from coordinate 6,116 downwards.
AATCTGAAAAGGATCTCTTCCCTCTTCCTGTAAGCCCTTTAATTTATCCATGCGGATTTTAACCTGTTCGTTAACGTCCACAGCCTGTGTATTATTATTCTCTGCCACTTTACTCTCCATTTCTGCTGCAAAATGTTTTCAAAATATAACAGCTCTCAAATTTATTCGTTAATAATTTCTACAATTTTATATTCAATCACGCCGGCAGGTGCTTCTACCTTTACAATTTCTCCAACTTTCTTTCCAATCAAAGCCGCACCTAAAGGTGATTCGTTAGAAATCTTGTTATTTAAGCTGTCTGCCTCTGAAGAACCAACAATAACATATTCAATATCTTCATCATATTCACAGTCATGAAGCTTAACAACGCTTTCCATCTTTACCTTGTCTGTACTCTTGTCGCTATCCTGAATAATTTCAGCATTGCTTAAGATTGCCTCAAGCTCTGTAATCTGTGCCTCAATATCACGCTGCTCATCTTTAGCTGCATCATACTCTGCATTTTCGGATAAATCGCCCTGCTCTCTGGCTTCTTTTAACTTCTGGGCAACTTCCTTTCTTCTGACAACCTTAAGATTCTCTAATAATGCAACTCTTTCCTCGTAACCCTTTTTTGTAAGAAATTGTTTCTCTGCCATCGTTATATATCACCTTTCTTAAATAAAATTCAATTTAAAACTAGTCAGAATATTATAGCTTAATCATTGACTTCTGTCAATCATATCCACCAGTTCTTCTAACTGCTCATACCTTTCCACCTGATTCACCTTATTTCGCAGCGCAGATGAATGTTTCATTCCTGCCGTATACCACGCAAAATGCTTTCGCATCTCACGAATCCCAATGTACTCACCCTTTGCCTCAATAAGCATTTTGGCATGGCGCAGAATCATGTCGCAGACTTCCTTGTCTGTCGGCGGAGGAAGAATCGTCTTATCCTTTAAATATCTGCTTACCTGTGCAAATATCCACGGATTTCCTCTTGCTCCCCTGCCTATCATTACGGCGTCACAGCCTGTTTCCTCAAACATTCTGATAGCGTCCTGACCTGTAAGAATATCTCCGTTTCCGATTACGGGAATCTTTACAGCCTCCTTCACCCGGCGGATAACACTCCAGTCGGCTTTTCCCGAATAGTACTGCTCTCTCGTTCTTCCATGCACTGCTACGGCAGCACCGCCCGATTCCTGAATAACTCTTGCAATCTCCGGCGCATTTATTGATTCATCGTTAAAACCCGCACGAATCTTTACAGTAACCGGCTTCTTCACAGCATTTGCCATTGCTTCAACAATCTGTCCGACAAGAACGGGATTTTTCATAAGTGCCGAGCCTTCGCCGTTATTTACCACCTTTGGAACGGGACAGCCCATATTAACATCAATCGTGTCAAATGGGCGTTCTTCTATACTTTTGGCTATCTCTGCCATTACCTTTGGATCAGAGCCAAAAAGCTGTAATGCAATAGGATTTTCTCCCGGTGTCACCTTCATAAGACCTTCTGTATTCTTATTGCCATAAAGAATCGCCTTTGCACTTACCATTTCAGTATAGAGCATACCGCAGCCCATTTCCTTGCATAACAGACGAAATGGCAGGTCTGTTACTCCTGCCATTGGTGCCAATATCACATTATTTTCTATGTTTACACTGCCTATCTGCATTTTGTTCCTCATTTCTGAGCGATTTATCGCGAAGAGGCGATGAGAAAGCCGCACAGGCGGTTTCTCATCTGCCATCAAAGCTATTTGTTTTCGCTCAGAAACAAATAGCCGTATGAAAAATCAGCACATCGGTGTGATTTTTCATATTATTCCTCACCTAAAAAGAACACGCGATAAAACATCTCCATAGATTCCAGTAAATCACGCTTCTCATACTGTAATTTTTTAATCAACATTCCGCAGGCAATCTCATCGTATAGCAAATCGCCCTCGTCAGCCTCCGTCTTAAAAAGCAGTGTGCCATTTTCGTCAAATTCCAGACTTAAAATGCCGCCAACCTCCTCAGTAAACAGCACACACATAATCTTTAACTCATTTTTAATATCCTCAGGAAGCCTGTCAAATGCCTCATTCAGATAAAATTTTTTCTCATATGCACTTGACGCACAAAGCACAACATTTTCATCAAACATATCCGTATAATCCTCTCACCGATACTTCGCCTGCCGATACCAGTGTCCGGCTGCCGTCCTCCTGCAAAACAATCAATTCTCCCCGACTGTCAATTCCAAGCGCCGTTCCCGTAAATGACTGCTTCACATCTATAACCTTCACCTGTTTGCCGACATTGGCAAGCCTGCCATTATATTCAGCCATAAGACCGCTTAAATCCTGTGTACATAAAAATTGTTTGTAATATTTAGTAAACTCTTTTGAAAATGCGGTTATGATATCATTTCTGTCAAAACAAATCCCCGTCTCAAGATACAATGATGAAGCCGTAAGCTTAAGCTCTTCATCAAACCCTTTTGTATTAACATTTATACCGATTCCAATTACCACATAATTAATATCTTGAAGCCCCGTACTCATTTCCGTAAGAATACCGCAGACCTTTTTCCTGTTAATTACAATGTCATTCGGCCACTTAATATGACATTCAGCAGTGCAGTTATTTTCATGCAGTACATGTTCAATAGACGAAACCACCGCCATTGCCGCTACGATAGTGAGCATTGATGCATTGTCCGGCGATATGCCCGGCTTAAGAAGCAGGCTCATGAAAATGCCGCTTCCCGGAGGCGAACTCCACTGACGCCCTCTTCTTCCTTTTCCGCCTGTCTGCGTCTCTGCAATATATAATGTGCCGTCGGCTGCCCCAAGTCCTGCACCGCGTTTTGCTTCATTATTGGTTGAATCAACCTCCTGTAAATTAATTATCTTTTTGATGGCTGATTCTTCCTGTAATCTGATTTCCATATTCTTTCCTTCTGTTTTCTAACCAAGCACTGTAATTCCCGTTGCCGCACTCATAAAAAGCAGCACTGCTGCTGCGGCAAAAAGCACTCCCCCGGCAAGTTTTCTCTTTTCCATAAAACTCTTAATACCTGACAGCAGATTAAGAAGCGCCCCTGCCAAAAATACTATCGGGAAAAGTATTCCGCTCTGACTCCGCAGAAACAAAATCAATATAAAAAGCACTGCAATCACAACAGTCAGAAGAATATTTGCATAATCAATAAACATTTTAGATTTTCTATATGCACCGCTTGTAGTATAATACATATCTCACTCCGTTCTGCCGCATAAGGCGTACCTGTGACGAAAGCTTTAATAAGCTCCGAGCGTTGCCGCCATAACAGCTTTAATTGTATGCATTCTGTTTTCAGCTTCCTCAAACACTACCGACTGTTCTGACTCAAATACCTCGTCTGTAACTTCCATCTCATCTAAGCCGAATTTATCATGAATTTCCTTGCCAATCTTTGTCTTTAAATCATGGAATGACGGCAGACAATGCATAAATATAGCATCCTTTGAAGCATTTTCCATTACCGCGCTGTTTACCTGATACGGCTTAAGTGCATTGATACGCTCCTCCCATACCTCGTCAGGCTCGCCCATAGATACCCACACATCTGTGTAAATTACCTCTGCGTCCTTTGTTGCCTCCGACACATCTTCAGAAAGAGTTACAGAGCCGCCGCTCTCCGCAGCCCATGATTTACACTGCGCAACAAGCTCCGGTGCCGGAAAATACTCCTTTGCTGTACATGCCGTAAAATGCAGTCCAAGCTTTGCACATACAATCATCAGCGAATTGCCCATGTTATATCTTGCATCGCCCATATATACAAACTTAACACCCTTTAAACGTCCGAGCTTTTCTTTGATTGTAAGCATGTCAGCTAACATCTGTGTAGGGTGATATTCATTTGTAAGACCGTTCCATACAGGTACTGTTGAATGTTTTGCAAGTTCTTCGACAATCGCCTGTTCAAAACCTCTGTACTCAATTCCCTCGTACATTGTGCAAAGTACCCTTGCTGTATCTGCAATACTTTCCTTCTTTCCAATCTGTGAGCCCTGCGGGTCTAAATATGTAACACCCATACCGAGATCATGTGCTGCCACCTCAAATGAACAGCGTGTTCTTGTACTCGTCTTTTCAAAAATCAAAGCAACGTTTTTGCCAAGCAAAGGCTGCTCAACGATTCCTTTTTTCTTTTTATCCTTTAACTGTGCTGATAATTCTATTAAATAGAGAATTTCCTCAGGTGTGAAATCCTTTAATGTCAAAAAGTCCCTTCCCTTTAAATTCATAATTCCTCCATTCCGCCGCCACGGCTCTTTATCCAAATTTATTCGTGCTAATCGTTATTTTATCGCAATTCACATTATTATTCAAGACAAAAACGCATTGTCACATTTCTTATATGTGTACAATGCGTTTTCAAAATCTGATTTTACAAAAATTAGTCATTCATTTTTTTAACAACATCATCAATCTCATCTACAAGCTTGTTGATATCCTTATTAATCTCATTAATAAAATCTGAAAGCTTTCCTACTTCTCCTGCAACAACTGCAAATCCCTTTCCGTTCTCACCTGCTCTTGCCGCCTCAATACTTGCATTAAGAGCCAGAATCTTCTGCTTGCCATGAATAGAATTTAACTGTACTGTCTTTTCCTTAATCTTATCAACAATCACACCGGCATCCTTAGCACCTGTTCCGAGCTTCTCAATAATTGACTCATTGCTCTTCTCTATGTACTGTGCATTGATATAATTATTAAGCACCTGTCCTAACAGTTCCGCACTGGCGCGAATCGCATCTTCACTCCTAATTGTAACCTTATGAAGTGCATTGATATATTTATCTTCGTTAACACCAATCTCTCTTGCTACCTGGCGGAACTTCTCGTCATCAGGCTCCTCTGAAAGAACCTGTCCACCGATAACAGAACCAACAACCTCATCGCCAATCTTCAATTCTAATCCGAAATCAATCAATCCTGCATGACAATAATAAACGCCTTTTCCTTCCCTGTCACACTTCTCACATCTTCTGCAGCCTTCTGCACTCTTTCTCGTCAATTCAATACAAAATTCTGTAAAATTATAACAGCCTGATATATACTTGCCGTCTGCTCCAACAGCCACTGTTGCCAGTCCCGTAGCCTTTGCCCAATTAGACATAATTCTTTCAAACTGGTCCATATCGCAAAAATCTTTAATATTTATCATACCGTTCACCTCACGAAACGTATTATTGTTATTTTTTATTATATCAAAATCTATAAAATATTCAAGAAAAATATATGCTTAAATTAAAAAATTCAGTCAGCAATTATCAACAATCACTGACCGAATTCAAATATTTATCCATAATTTATTTAAAAGAAACAATGGTTTCCAATTATTATATAACTGTTATACGCTGAATAATTAGCGACATACAACGCTCTGAATGATGTATATCCGCCTACATTATTCACACCTGATAATGCTTCCATTGCTGCCTCGATACATGACTGGCGTGGTCCCTTCTCCATTTTTGCTGCAAATGCTGCGGAAGTATTTCCGTTTCCGTCCGTAACACCTGAAAACTGTCTAGGTGCATAAATGACACTTGTGATTGAGCTGCCCCACTTGCCGCTTCTTACTCTGTTTAAAACAACATTTGCCACTGCAAGCTTTCCTTCATAGCTTTCATTGCCTGCTTCCCAATCAATAATACATGCCAGAAGCCATAACTCATCATCTGACACCTGCATTGTAGGATTATAAGAAACACCTACACCTGCAAGAGCCGCCGCTCTCTTTGCCTCTTCCTCTGCTGCCTTTCTTGCCGCTTCCTCCGCAGCAATACGTTCTGCTTCCTCTCTGGCTTCCTTTTCTTCAGCTTCCTCAAGAGTATAGCCCTGTACAAGCTCGTATTCCAGCTCTTCACTCTCATTGATAATACACTGAGCCTCATCGCCGAAACAAAGGCTTGAATTTTTAACATAGCCTGTTACATTGCCGGAAGTAATCTTGGTCCATTCGCTTCCCATCTCTTCAACGTATACAAGCGTATAGTCGTATAATCTTCCGATTACTTCTGCTTCCTCCTGTGCAGCGTCCTTCACATCAATGTAAGAATCCGTCAAAACAACTGCTTCTCCTG
>JAGAJD010000204.1 GCA_017626275.1 Lachnospira sp. | reverse complement strand
AGGTGCAGAATAATGTACTGAAAAATGTGAATTTTGAGATGAATCAGGGCGAGATGGTGGCAGTCATGGGACCATCAGGTTCAGGTAAGACAACGCTTTTGTACACGGTCAGCGGTATGGACAGCATGACGGCGGGAAAGGTAGATTTTTTCGGAAAAGAGCTTAATGACTTATCTGATAAAGAAGTCAGTGAAGTCAGGCTGAGTGAAATGGGATTTGTGTTTCAGCAAATGTATATGCTGAAAAATCTCACCGTATATGATAATATTATTTTACCGGCATATCAGTGTGTAAAGAATAAAGATGGAAGAAAACAGATAAACGAATATGCGGTTGAATTAATGCACAAGCTTGGAATAAGCCATATTGCGGATAATGATATCAACGAGGTATCGGGAGGACAGCTCCAGCGTGCCTGTATATGCAGAAGTCTTATTAACAGACCACGCATTATTTTTGCAGATGAACCGACAGGTGCTTTAAATCAGCAGGCTTCAAGAGATGTCATGGACATATTTAACAGAATTAATCAAGAGGGAACAAGTATTTTAATGGTTACACATGACCAGAAGGTAGCGGCAAGATGTGAGAGGGTTCTTTATATAGAAGACGGAAGTATTAAAAATCAGATTACTTTAGGAAAGTATCAGGGAACGGAAGAACTTAAGCAGCGTGAAAAACAGCTTGGGGCATGGCTTTTGGAACAGGGCTTTTAAATACAGATTTTTAGAAGGATTTTAGGATAAATGGAGTGAGAAGATGGTAGATATATTACTTGTGGAGGATAACAGGGAGTTGTCGGAGCTTATGAGCAGTTTTTTAGTGGCGGACGGATTCAGCGTATACTGTGCGATGAGCGGAGAAGAGGCAGTTTCATTTATTGAAAAAGAAAATGCAAAGCTTGTAATTCTGGACGTTATTCTTCCGGGAATTGACGGGTTTGCAGTGTGCCAGGAGATTCGCAGGAAACATACTGTTCCGGTGCTGTTCTTAAGCGCACTGATTGATAAAGAATCAAAAATGAACGGGTTTATGACAGGTGCGGACGATTATATCGAAAAGCCTGTGGATATTGATATTCTCAGAGCTAAGATAGCGGCATTGTTTAAAAGATTCTATCAGGAGCAGGATAATATGTCTGTCATTAAATCAGGAGATATCGTGATTAATCAGGACACGATGCAGGTCACGTTCAAAGACCGGATTTTGAATCTGACGATAAAAGAATATGATTTGCTGCTGCTTTTGGTTACAAATAAAGGAAAGAGTTTAAGCAAGGATTTTTTGTTCAGCGAGGTCTGGGGTGCCGACAGCTTTAGTGAGAATCAGACGGTGACCGTGCATATTAAAATGCTAAGGGATAAGCTTGAGGAGGATTCTAAAAATCCGCAGAGGATTAAGACTGTTTGGGGTGTGGGATACCGATATGAAGAAATTTAAGCAAAAAATAATTATACTGATTCTGGGATATCTTATACTGGCAGCCGCTGCATTTTTTATGCTGAATCATCTGGAATCGGAAAATAACCGCATATATCGTGTCGAAATTAATGATATTATGCATATACTTAAAGAAAATCAGGAAATCAGACTTGAAAATGCAGCAGACAGTATTCAGGAGGTTGATATCAAAGATATAGGCAAAGAGTTCCGGTATATACGAAAAGTGAGTTATCTAAACAGTTCGGCAGGTTCGGAAGTGATAAATTCATTTTTTGAGGCGGAAAATGGACTGCATTTTGAAGTGGTTCCGATTATGGAACGGGAAAATGTGGCGGGGTATGTAAGATTTGATTATGAGGCAGTTACCGATTCCACCGGATACATAATCGTGTCAGAAGCAGCAATTCTTATAATGTTTGCATTTACGCTTTCTGTATTGCTTTTTGTCTATTATGGAATCGTCAGACCGTTCAACAAATTCGGAAGTATGCCGTATGAACTGTCAAGGGGAAATCTTACTGATACTGTTCCGGAAAGCAGAAGCCGCTATTTTGGCAAGTTTGTGTGGGGAATAGTTATGCTTAAGGATACATTGGAGGAACATAAAAATAAGGAGATGGCGCTTGCAAGGGAAAAAAAGCTTCTTGTGCTGTCTCTTTCCCATGATATAAAGACACCGCTTAATGCCATTAATTTATATGCAAAGGCATTGGAAACAGGAATTTATTCCACACAGGAACAGAAGCAGACGGCAGTTGTAAAAATTCAGGAAAAGTGCAGGGAGATAAATACATTTATTCAGGAAATCGTGAAATCGCAGTCGGAGGACGTGATTACAATCGAGGTGAAAAATTCGGAATACTATCTGAATGATCTGGCAGATAAAATATATTCGGGGTATGCCGAAAAATTACATATATGTAAATGTGACTTTTGCGTTGGAACATATGAGAACCGTCTGTTAAAGGGTGATATTGACAGAATGTATGAGGCGGTTGTAAATCTTTTTGAAAATGCATTGAAATACGGAGACGGGAAAAGAATTTCGCTCACATTTACAGAGGAAGAAAATTATGTGCTGATTCATGTATATAATTCCGGAACTCCTGTGCCTTCACGGGAAATGCCGCATTTATTTGACAGCTTCTTTAGAGGAAGCAATGTAAGCGGAAAGCAGGGAAACGGACTTGGCCTTTATATATGCAGTGAAATCATGAAAAAACAGGGCGGAGAAATTTATGCACAGGCACGTGAGGACGGAATGGAATTTGTGCTTGTATGTCAGGCAGTGTAGGTAATTATTCTTGTAAACTTTTTCCTGTTGTGATATTCT
>JAGAJD010000203.1 GCA_017626275.1 Lachnospira sp. | reverse complement strand
GAACGGTTCAGGTAAGACAACGCTGCTTAACATTATTCTGGGGTTATATAAGCCGGATAAAGGAAGTGTTGAGGTATGTGGGAAAAATATTGCTTTGCAGGATATGAAAGAAGGGCTTACTGCGGCAGATGATATAGGATATGTGCTTCAGGGCGACTGGTTCTCCATGTATCTTTCTTTAGCGGAAAACGGAAAAATGTACGGGAAATATTATTCAAGATATGATAAAGATATTCTTATGGAGTATCTTCATCGTTTCAAGCTTGAGCCTGATAAGCAGATAAAAAATCTTTCAAAAGGGGAGCGGCTCAAATTTCAGATGGCATTTGCACTGGCTCACAGACCTAAGCTGTTAATCTTAGATGAGCCGACAGCCACATTTGACCCTGATTTCAGACAGGACTTTTTAAAGCTTATAACAGAATTTGTGGCAGACGGGGAACACAGTGTAATTATGGCAACTCACATTATGGAGGATTTGGACAGAATTGCAGATTATGTTACATTTCTTAATAAAGGAAAGCTTGTATTTTCTATGGACAGGGATACATTAATGGATAGTTACCGACTGCTTCAGGCAGAGGATTATAAGCTTAATCTGCTGCCAAAAGAACGCATAATTTATAAAGAAAAGAGCGAGTTTGGCTCTAAGGCGCTTGTAAAACATAACATGTATTACCGGTATGACAAAGAGGTGACGGTCAGTGTTCCGTCAATAGAGGATATCTTCTATTTTATGGTGAAGGGCGGTGTATTTGAATGTTAAGAATGATTATCGGTGATTATATTGTAAATTTCAAAGCTGCTTACAAACGAATGTGGAAAAGGCAGAATCATAACTGGTTTACAGCAGTCTATCCGTTTTTGTATATGTTTTGGTTCTGTTTTTTAAATCTTGATGAATCTAAAAATATAGTCATAGCTCCAATGAATATAATTCAAATAGCATTTATTATTTTTGGAGCATGGTTAGCAGAACTGTATCCAAACAGACTGGAAAAAAGCATGTTTTTATGTCCTATGACGCAAAAGGACAGAAAAGAATATTTAGTGACAGCCTACGGTCTGCGTGTTGTTTTGTTCTGGGTGCCGTATATTTTGGCAGAGGTTGTAAACATCTGTGTTTATAGGCAGAAATTAATATACGGAATAATAAAGATAGCGTCATATGTATTCCTTATGGCTTCCATAAATCTGTTTTTGGAGGTTGATACGGCAAAGCTTGAAAAGAAAAGCTCCAATTCGAGGTTATTTGGATATGAATTTATGAGAACTATATCAGTTATCGTAGGAATCATTGTACTTATATGTTTTCATTTTGCAATATTTGAGACGGAAAAATGGGAAATGCTTTTTTATTTAATAGGGTTTGCAATCCAAGCAGTTGTGTCATTTGTTTACCTTGTAAAATATTTTGACAGGGTAATGCAGGTGGCTCAGGATTATGAGAAAGCATACTGTATGGAAACAAACTAGACAAAACAGGTGATTGATATGAATATTATAATTAAAACTCAGGGAACTATGGCGATTTACGAGCAGATTACCAATCAGTTGAAAAGTGCCATTGTCACGGGGGAATTAAAGGCAGGAGAGGCACTTCCATCAATAAGGGCGTTGGCAGCACAGCTTGAAATCAGTGTGATTACGACAAAAAGGGCATATGAGGAACTTGAGAAGGAGGGGTTAATCCGTTCCGTTGCAGGTAAGGGCTTCTATGTCTGTGAATATAACAGGGATTATTTAAAGGAAAAGCAGTATATGATGATTGAAAAGAGGTTAGCAGAGGTCATTGCGGACTGTAAAAGTGCAGGACTTACCAGACAGGATGTGCTTGATATGGTATCGGCATTGTATGGATAGATAAAGAAAGGGGAATGTATATGCTTGAGCTGGTAAAGGTTTCAGGGCAGAGAAAGGATTTTTCATTAAAGCAGATATCCTTCAAGGCGGAAAACGGATTTATTTATGGAATTGCAGGTAAAAACGGTGCGGGAAAAACAACGCTGTTTCATTACATTTTGGGAGATGAGCAGGGCAGCGGTCAGATTCTTTATGACGGAAAGAATATCACAGCGGACAGAATTGACTATATGAATTGTGTGGGATTTGTTTCCGATGAAAATCATTTTTTTATGGAAATGAGCAGTGATAAGAATGGAAGTATGCTGGGAGGTTTTTACAGGGAATGGGACGAGGCTTCCTTTAAAATGTGGTTAAAGGAATTTGGTGTTCCGGGCGGCGTGCCGCTATCAGGGCTTTCACGCGGCGAATATATTAAATTTCAGATGGCATTTGCGATGGCACATAAGGCATCATTATTTTTGCTTGACGAGGCAACGGCAGGCATGGACCCGGTATTCAGAAAAGATTTTTTTCGTATTCTTCGTGGTATAGCGTCAGAGGATAAAGTAATTCTTATGTCGACACATATTCAGGATGAGCTTGAGCGCAAGGTCGACTATGTGGGAATTATGGATAACGGGAGCTTTGGCGGGTTCAGGGAAAATGTGTCTTAAATTTGTCAAAGGAAAGAGGAAGTGAGGAAATATGGGATTTGTAGAAAATTTTTATTATGAATTAAAGAAAAATAACAGCAGAATGACAGGTCAGATTGCAGGAAGTGTGGCGATTGAAATTATATTCGGCTATGTGCCTATGATATATCCGATAGGATTTGTTTTCAGGGGCGATATGGACGCAGCGTGGTTTGCGGCAGTCAGCATATTTATGCTTGCAATAGCTATGTATCTGTATATGAGGTCATATTCCGTGATTCAGGAAAATGGAGAAGTACATTCTGTTATGGAGAAATTAAGGTATATTCCTGTTGCAGTTTCAGAGGTAAGGTCATATTTGCAGCAGCGTTTAAACAATTTCTGTATACGTGTGTTTGTCGTGTGTGCTTTGATTCAGGTTATAGGAAATGCGATTGCAAAAACAGGTGTACTTTATGGATTGCTATATGCGTGTCTGTTGTCGGGGCTTTTGTGGGTTATTGGAAGCGTGGATTTGCGGAGAGTGAAGATATAATAATAATATATAAAAATCTCTTGCATTTTATAAAAGTGTGTGCTATTATTTCACACAACAGCAAAAATACTTTTTTCAGGGTCGAGTGAAATTCTCAACCGGTGGTAAAGCCCACGAGCCTCAAGGCATGATTCGGTGCAATTCCGAAGCCGACAGTATAGTCTGGATGGAAGAAAAGGTCATTTTAAGCAGTTATTGTATACACTGATTGACGGCTCTGGAATGTGAAAGCATTTCAGAGTTATTTTTTACACCCAAAGTGGATATTACGATAATTTTAAAGCTATAAAACCCTGAAGAGCCTGTGTGCTGTTTCAGGGTTATTTTTTTCGGAAAAATATGATTTGCAGTGAAATGAGGAATAAGAGCAATGGAAAATATTCATGAAAAATATATGAGATATGCACTGGAACTTGCAAAAAAGGGCGTTGGCGCGGTCAATCCTAATCCTTTAGTGGGAGCGGTTATCGTTAAGGACAACAGGATTATCGGTGAGGGGTATCATAAAAAGTATGGGGAGCTTCATGCAGAGCGAAATGCACTGGCAGATTGTAGGAGGCGTGGAGAAAATCCGGAAGGTGCGGTTATCTATGTGACATTAGAGCCGTGCTGCCATTATGGAAAGACGCCGCCTTGTACGGAAGCAATTATAGAGAGTGGAATTACAACAGTTTATATAGGTTCAAAAGATATTAATCCTCTTGTTGCAGGAGGTGGAATTGCAGTGCTTAGGGAGCATGGTATTGAAGTGGTAACTGGCGTGCTTGAGAAAGAGTGCGACAGCATAAATGAAGTATTTTTCCATTATATAAAAACAAAGCTGCCGTTTGTGGTTATGAAATATGCCATGACGATGGACGGAAAAATTGCGACATATACAGGAGCGTCTAAGTGGATTACAGGCGAAGCGGCAAGG
>JAGAJD010000202.1 GCA_017626275.1 Lachnospira sp. | reverse complement strand
TCATCAGGTTGCACCTCAAACAATTCCTCACTGGCTGAACCGGAGTCAACACTGTCATCTGCTTCAGCTATACTATCAGTCTCTGACATAACATCAGCTTCAGGTTCATTTTCTAATTCAAATACACCATCTTCCTCAGCAGTCTCTTCAAGCACAAAGGTATCATCTTCCGCATTCACGTCTTCAAGACCTGCAGCTTCCTCCTGTAAAACTGCTGCCTCTGCCGACTCAGCTTCTGCAGACTGTTCTTCAGTCACAAAGCCCTCTTCCTCTATCTCGGCTGTTACTGTATGTTCCTCAAAATCAGGCTCTTCCTGTTCGTCCGTAAAAAGAGTGTCTTCGGCAACAGCATCCCCATTCTGAATATCTCCCCGTGTATCTTCTCCTGTATAAGCTTCCCCACCTGTTAATAATTCAGCATTCTGCTTTTCTGTCTCTCCATTATTCATAACGGTACTCCTTCTAATTAATCCAGTGTTTTGATATAACATACTGCATTTTTGCTATTTTTCACACAATTCTATATACACATATTACCTTATTTGTAATAATTTTTCAACTCATTCCTTAAAAAAAATAACTTTTATTAAAGCACCTTAAAAAGTTTATTATTCCTGCTCCTGTATTGCAATGGATAACTCAGTAAGCTGTTTATCATCAACAACATCAGGTGCATTTGTAAGAAGACATGAAGCGTCCTTTACCTTAGGGAAGGCGATAACATCTCTTATACTGTCACATTCAGCCATAAGCATTACAAGCCTGTCAAGACCATATGCAAGTCCTGCATGAGGCGGTACTCCATATTTAAATGCATCTAACAGGAAACCGAACTTCTCACCTGCAACCTCGTCTGTCATTCCCAGTGCCTTAAACATTCTCGCCTGTATGTCAGCCTGATGAATTCTTACGCTTCCTCCGCCTATTTCAGTACCGTTTAATACTATATCATAAGCCTTTGCACGAACTGCGCCCGGATCAGATTCAAGCTTATCCAAATCCTCCTCCATAGGCATTGTAAACGGGTGATGCATAGCCACAAAACGCTCTTCCTCGTCAGACCACTCAAACTGTGGAAATTCCGTAACCCAGAGGAACTTATACTCATTCTTTTTAAGAAGTCCCATCTGTCCCGCAAGTTCTACACGGAGTGCGCCTAACACATTCCATACTATTTTATTTCTGTCTGCGGCAAAAAGAAGCAAATCTCCTGCCTCGCCCTCTAATGCGGCAACGATTGCCTTCATCTCTTCATCTGTCATAAACTTGGCAAATGATGATTTTAACGAACCGTCTTCCTGAATTGCAATATATGCAAGTCCTTTTGCTCCATAGCCCTTTGCAAAATCAACAAGTGCGTCAATCTTTTTACGAGGCATAGAACCCTGTCCTTTTGCGTTTATACCTCTTACAGAACCGCCGTTTTCAATCGCAGAAGTAAACACACCGAATCCGCAGCCTTTTACAAGCTCCGTAATATCCTTTAATTCCATTCCGAAACGTAAATCAGGCTTGTCAGAACCGAATCTGTCCATTGCCTCCTGCCATGTCATACGCTGAATCGGAAGAGATACCTCTACTCCTAATACTTCCTTAAATAAATGCGCGAGAAGTCTCTCATTCACATCGATAACATCATCAACGTCGACAAATGACAGCTCCATATCTATCTGTGTAAATTCAGGCTGTCTGTCGGCTCTTAAATCCTCATCACGGAAACATCTTGCAATCTGCATATATCTGTCATAGCCTGAACACATTAACATCTGCTTAAATAACTGTGGTGACTGTGGAAGCGCATAAAACTTACCAGGATGTACACGGCTTGGCACAAGATAATCTCTTGCTCCCTCCGGTGTACTCTTTGTAAGCATAGGCGTCTCAATTTCCAGAAAGCCTTCATTTGCAAGAAATGCTCTTGTAAGCGTTGCCACCTTGCTTCTCATCATAATATTAGACTGAATATCCGGTCTTCTAAGGTCAAGACAGCGGTATTTCAAGCGCAAATCTTCTTTAGTATTAATATTTTCCTCTATCGGGAATGGCGGTGTCTCTGATTCAGAAAGGATTCTTACACTTTCCGCAACTACCTCGATATCTCCTGTCTTTAAATTCTCATTTACTGCACCTGAACGTTTCTGCACCTTACCGACAACGGCAATTACATACTCGTTTCTGATTCCGTAGGCTTTCTTAAAGCCCTCACTGCCAACAAAAGTTTCATCGAACAAAATCTGCAAAATTCCGCTTCTGTCTCTTAAGTCAACAAAAATGAGTGCGCCGAGATTTCTTCTTGTCTGCACCCAGCCCATAACTGTAACAGTATCTCCTACATTTGCCGATGAAACCTCTGTACATCTGTGTGTTCTTTTTAAGCCTGCCATTGATTCAGCCATAATTTATCTTTTCCTCCTATATCAGCCCTTAGGCATTTTTCATATTAATTTAATTGACGATACCCAAAATATCACTCATATCAAGCTCTTCAAGATTCAATTTACTTGACTCTATCAGTTCCAATGTCGATTCTTCATGAATCATACGCTGAAATTCAATAAAAATCTTCATATCCATGTTCTTGATTTCTTCTATTATTATATCCACCGCTGTATCAATGTCAAATGCTTTTCGATAAGGGCGGTCGGAAATTAAGGCCGCAAATTCATCTACAACTCTTAAAATCCTTGCTCCAAGCGGAATATCCTTTCCGGAAAGATTATCAGGATAACCGCTTCCGTCGAAACATTCATGATGACTTAAAACGGTATTCATAATAAATGGCGAATAATCGTATTTTTTCAAATAATCATATCCGATTTTGGAATGCATACGCATGTACTTCATTTCTTCAATAGATAATCCCTCGCTGTTACGTCCGTAAAGATACGGTGAAAGCTTTAG
>JAGAJD010000201.1 GCA_017626275.1 Lachnospira sp. | reverse complement strand
TTCCTGTATTGGAACCGTCTGACTGTCAGGAGGCAAAAGAATTTATAAAGAAAGCATTTGATTACTGTGAGATATATGATATACCTGTTATTCTAAGGACAACTACACGTTTATCACATTCAAGAGGTCAGGTTGCATTTGAAGAACGGATTGAATGTGATGATAAGCCGTATGTAAGGAATGCAGAAAAAAATATTCTGCTTCCTGCATATGCAAGAAAAAGGCATATTTTATTGGAAGAACGAATGAGAAAGCTTGAAGAAGCAGGCGAATATTTTGATATTAACAGAGCTGAATATCTTGATAATAATATAGGTATTGTCACGAGCGGAATAGTTTATCAATATGTAAAAGAGGCATTTCCCGAGGCTTCTGTTTTAAAGCTTGGAATGGTAAATCCTCTTCCGAGAAAACTAATAGAAGAATTTGCTTCAAAAGTTTCTCAGCTATACATAGTGGAAGAATTAGAACCTGTAATAGAAGAACAGATTAGAAGCTGGGGAATTTCATGTAAAGGTAAGGAATTGTTTACAAGACATGGAGAGTACAGTGCATCGTTGATTAGAAAAGGAATATCAGGTCAGGCAACGGACGAAGACTATTTTGAGGCGGATATTTCTAAAAGATACATTACTTTTTGTCCGGGTTGCCCGCATGCCGGTGTTTTTTCAGTTCTTAAACATTTAAAGCTGCATGCTTCGGGAGATATAGGCTGTTATACATTGGGAGCATTAAAGCCGTTTGAAGTGATTGATAATGTGTTATGTATGGGGGCAGGAATTTCCATGCTGCATGGAATGGAGAAAGCTAAGGGAACACAGTATGTAAGAGACTGGGTTGCGGTTATCGGTGATTCTACATTTATGCATACAGGAATTAATTCATTAATAAATATGGTGTATAATCAGGCAACAGGGATTATTATTATACTGGATAACGGAACAACAGCCATGACAGGACATCAGAATCACCCGGCAACAGGAATTACACTGCAGAATAAGAAAGCAGCACCTATATCCATTACAGGCTTGTGTAAGGCTTTAGGTATTGAAAGAGTGTACGAGGTTGACGCATATGATAAAATAGCTTTGGAAGATATGTTAAAGGAATCGCAGATGGTACAGCAGATTACTGTTATAGTTGCTAAAGGTACTTGTGTATTGAAGAAGAAAAGAGCAGTCAGATGAGACAAAATATTATAAATACTAAGAATATTATAATTGCAGGAGTTGGAGGACAGGGAGTTATATTCGCAGGCAGACTGCTTGGCAGTATTGCGATGTCGGCAGGTTTTCAGGTTAAGACTTCCGAGATACATGGAATGTCGCAGCAGGGAGGAAGTGTGATAACGCATATACGATACGGACATCAGGTATTTTCTCCTGTAATAGAAAATGGACAGGCAGATTTGATGATTGCATTTGAGGAATTAGAAGCTTTGAGATATTCCTGTTATATGAAAAAAGGCGGAATTGTTTTGTTAAATAATTGTCAGATAAAACCTCTTTCCATTAAGCAATCAAATGAAGAATATCCGACGGATATAACAGAGCGTTTAAGGGAAAAATACAGGGTTTATCAGCTTAAAAAGCCTGACTTGTCAGAACAGTCAGGTCAAGAAAAAATTTATAATGTGATTTTGCTTGGAATGGCAGTGAATTATCTGGGGTTTTCTAAAGAAAACGGATTGAAAGCGATAGATGAAATTGCTTCCAAAGAAATAGCAGCTTTGGATAAGAAAGCATTTATTCAGGGATATGAGATGACAGATTGGAAAAGTAAGCTTAAGCTTCGGAATGGAGATTAGTATGTATAATGAATTAACTAAAAATGATATTAAGAAAATGGAAGAAGAAATTGAATACCGTATCAGAGTTGTAAGAAAACAGGCGTTGGAGGACGTTAAAGAGGCAAGAGCGCATGGGGATTTGAGCGAGAATTTCGAGTATCATGCAGCTAAAAAAGTAAAGAATCAGAATGAAAGCAGAATTCGTTATTTGCAGAGAATGATTAAGACTGCCGTTGTGATTTCTGATGAGTCGGCAGAGGACGAAGCAGGGGTGAACAATACAGTTGAAATATACTATGAAGATGACGGTTCAACAGAAGAGATTAAATTAGTAACGACTGTAAGAGGCGATTCTTTAGAGGGATATATAAGCATTGAATCGCCGCTTGGAAAAGCAATATTAGGTCATAAGGTAGGAGACAGGGTATTGGTAGAAGTCAATGACAGTATTCAGTACTATATTGTAATTAAAAGAATCGAAAAGACAGATGATACAGGGGATAAGATACAGAGCTATTAACAGCAGTTTTCAGGCAGTTTATGAGGCATAGGACTGTGGCAAATACAGTATAGAAAAGAGGGTGTATTTGGAATTTAATAAGGCACAGATACAGGCAATGCGGCATTTTAACGGTCCGTGTCTGACGCTTGCCGGACCGGGCAGCGGAAAGACCACTGTATTAACGCATCGTATACAGTATCTGATTGAAGAAAAGAACATAAAACCTGAGAATATTTTGGTGATTACATTTACCAAGATGGCAGCTTGTGAGATGAAAGAACGCTTTATGAAGCTGTCACAGGGGAAATATAAAAATGTCACTTTTGGTACATTCCATAGTGTCTATTTTATGATTTTAAGACATGCGTATAAGTATAATGCGGAAAATATTGTGAAAAGACAGGAACAGTATCGTTTTATAAAAAGTATTCTTGGAGATTATGAACTGGAGATTAATGATACTGCGGAATTTGTGGGAGAACTTCTTGAATTTATAGGCAGGGTAAAATGCAGTGGGTTAGAAGGGGAAAAACAGTGTGAGGCTTTAGGTGAACTGTGTCCGCCGGAGATATTTCGCGATATTTATTGCCGTTATCAGAGGTTTCTTAATATGAGACGGTATATTGATTTTGAGGATATGCTTGTTTATTGTTATGAGCTTCTGGCGGCGAGGAAAGATATTTTAAGTCAGTGGCAGGAGCAGTTCAGATATATACTTATAGATGAATTTCAGGATATATCAAAAATACAGTTTGATGTTATTTTGCTGCTGGCTTCAAAGTACCGCAATATTTTCATTGTGGGAGATGATGACCAGAGCATATACGGCTTTCGTGGGGCATGTCCCGATTATATGCAGGAATTTGAGAGGATATATAGCGAAGCTGTGAGGGTTGATTTGTCAATAAATTATCGATGTACTTCACAGATTGTTTTTGCAGCGAGGTCGCTGATAGAGCATAACAATAATCGTTTTCAGAAAGATATCAGAGCAGCATATGAAGGGCTGATGTTGTCAGATGATGTTATAATTAAAGAGTTTAAGAATGAAGAATCGGAAAATGAGTTTATCACAGCCAAGCTTAAGGAATTGTATGAAACATATCAAAGTTATAATAATGCGGCGGTTTTGGTCAGAACCAACGCCGGAGCGGCACTTCTTACACAACATCTTGTCAGACAAAATATTCCATTTATAATGAAAGAACAATTTAATAATCCGTTTGAGCATTGGGTTGCGTTAGATATTATGGCATATATGAGGCTTGCAATGGGAAATCGTGAAAGAAAGAATTTTTTCAGGATTATTAATAAGCCGCTTAGATATTTCAGCAGGGAAGCGTTTGGCGAAAGTATTGTAGATTTTAAAAAGGTAAAAGAATATTATGCGGGAAAGAGTCTTCTTTTAGGCAGAGTGGAGGAGTTGGAGTCAGATATTGAATTTATGACAGGACTGACACCGTTTGCGGCTGTTAATTATATAAGAAAAGGCATAGGATATGAGAAGTATTTAAAGGAATATGCAGATGAACATAAGGCGGATTATGAAGAATTAATAAAAATTACCGTGATAGTTCAGCAGAGTGCAAAGCAGTGCAGTGATTTTGAAGAGTGGTTTGAATATATAGAAAAATATTCCGATAGCTTTACAGAAAAATCCGGTGCAGGAAGTCAAAACAAAGTTCAAAATGACGGTGTTAATATCTGTACGATGCATGGTGCGAAGGGTCTGGAGTATGAGACTGTATTTGTGATAGATGTAAATGAGGGGATTATACCTTATCATAAAGCTGTGCTGGATTCAGAGATAGAGGAGGAGCGTCGTATGTTTTACGTTGCAATGACAAGAGCAAAGAAAAAGCTGTATTTGTGCTTTGTGAAAGAACGTTATAATAAAAAAGCAGAAAAATCAAGATTCCTTGAGGAGATTAATCACGAATATGCAAAATTGGAATTGCTTGAAGAGTAAATAAAAAGAGAAGCAGGTGTTACTGCTCCTCGTCCTCTGATGCGTATAATTGCTCATATTCCATGGCGTCCAACTCTTCATCGAATGCATCGGAAACAATTTCGTATTCCTCATCTGATTCGATATTTGATAAAGACGGTTCTCCGTTTTCTGATTCTTCATAGCGGTATAAAAAGACTTCATCGTTGTCGGCTGCCTCTCCCTCAAGCGGCAGAAGTGCTATATACATCTGCTCTCCGGCAGGAAAAATTCTGATAATGGCACATTCACATTCAGAGCCATCATCTAAGGAAAGCGTAACGGTAGAATATTCAGGTACGTTATTATTTGCTGCCATAATTGACCTCCATATATTTATTCCATAGAAGACTTTATCAGAATATTTGTTAAAAAGCAATATTAATATTCAAGGTACTGTGTGAACAGTAACATTGTAGCAGTTCAGCCGTAAAATTTTTAAGTAAAAATTGTTGCGTAAAATAATATTTTGGTGTATATTATTTATTAAATAAAATAGTAATGTCAACGGGGACAATTTTAAAGGTGGTTGCGTAAGCAGTAATATACTTTAAGATTGTCCTTTTTGTATACAAACTGGAGGATAAGTTAATATGGACAAAATTGATAAGAAACTCATTACA
>JAGAJD010000200.1 GCA_017626275.1 Lachnospira sp. | reverse complement strand
TATATTATACTTAGAGCATGGGATATAATCCTCCTGAACGTATTCATTTTCATCTGCTCTTCTTATTCTTTCAATCTTAAACTGCAATCCTCCGTTAAAGCTTGTGACCTGTCCCACAACTGCAACATAATCCATTGCGTCAAAATCACATATGCCTCCTGATGACAAATCCCATATTTTTGAATCAATCTGTCCTGTCTTGTCCTGAAGCATTACATTTTCATACTCCTTGCCTGCCTTTGTCAATGCTGTTGATTTTGATTTACAAAGATATACATCTGAAATTCTGTCTCCATCTTTAAATGTTTCTATATAATGCATAATCTTTCCTTTCCTTACTTCATTTTTTACACGGCAGTCAAAAATCCATAATTATCTCACAGTCGTCACACCTGTAAATGTCATTTCCTTATAGTCGCCATTTCCAAAACGTTTTGCTGTTATATGAATCTCCCTGTCACCACCGCACTGATATAGTTTCTCACTAAATGCCTGAATTGTCAAAACCATATTTCCATCAATCTCAGTAATTACGTCTCCCGGCTGCAAACCTGACAGATAGGCAGGGGAATCAAGCTCTACCTCCGTCACATAAATTCCCACAGGCAATCCGTACAGTGTTGCCATTGTACCTGTTACATTCTGTGCCTTAATTCCAAAGTAAACTATCCTGTTGCCGTTAGACAACTCCTCTATCATTGATTTCAAATCGGAAATTCCCACTGCTGCAAATGTTTTTCTCTCACCTAATACGGAAATCCCGATAACATTACCTGCAGTGTTAAACAGATAGCCATAATCGTCCTCTGAATATGCAAGTCCTGTATTAATAATCTCATATGAATTGTCAATTCCGCTCTTTGCGGTAATTCCTGCCACGACCCCATAATCTACCGCTCTGTTCTGTCCGTAAAGCTTTCCTGCCGCAATCACAATATCACCCTGCTTTACATTGTAGGAATTATCAAGCTTCGCAATGGCAAGCGCCGCTCTTTCGTTAGAAGGAATATCACTTTCCTTTATGCTTACCAGCGCAATTCCCGCCGTATCATTGCTTGCTCTAAGCTGCGCCGTCACCTCGGTAGCACTTGTAAGCTTTACGACAAGCGATGAAGCGTCATTTACAAACTGATGTCCTGTCAAAATAATATATTCACCATTGACTTGTCCTATGATAATGCCGACATTCTCTGTCACACTTTCCGTTTCCATAAGAATACTGTCAACGTCCGTTCTGTATGTATCAATCGTAACGACTGACCTTAATACCTGCTCTGCCACATTCTGAAGCGCAGAAATCCCCCTGCCGCTCTCCTCTGCTTTAACAGGTACTGCATCAATATCGGAAACCGTGGTCTGCTGAATCGCATTTCCCTCCGGATCAACTGCCTCGGTAGGATATTCATCTTTTTGTATTGTAAGCTGCTCCTTCGGTTCCCTGTCTATATCTATCGCTTTTTTTATTACAGGATAAACAAAAGCTGCCGTGACACTTGCTATTACTCCAAAAAAAACTGCCAATAACACAAACTTTGCCGCAAAAATCAGCTTCTTATACTTTACTGCCGGCTTTGGCACAATCTTTTCCGTATATAAAGCATAGCCTTCTTCTTCCTGACTCTCTATATTGCTCATGCTAATTTTCCATTCCCTGACTTTTCCTGCATTGGACAAGCCACTTTTCACAAAATTTTAAATTATTATAGCTAAAAGATATGAACATTTTATGACATACTTGTAAATTATTCTATCCCCCATGTAGAATTTTAAACGCAAATGAGGTACAATAGACAATAAAACCGCAAAATGGAGGTTATTATGAATACAAAGTCTTTTACGACTCTTGAATACAATAAAATCATAGACAAATTAGTTTCCTTTGCCGCCTCTGACATGGCAAAAGAAGCTTTAAGAAAGCTTTCACCGATGACAGATATTAATTCGGTCAACGCAGCATTATGCGAGACAAGCGATGCGCTTTCCCGTATATATGCAAAGGGCTGTGTTTCATTTGGAGGAATACATGATATTCGTGCTTCCGTAAAGAGGCTTGAAGTCGGAAGTACCTTAAGCATTACTGAACTTCTCGCAGTAAGTTCTCTTCTGACTGCCGCCGCCAGAGTTAAAAATTTTTATGAGGATACAACCGATTCACTTTCAGGATATTTTCATGCCTTAGAGCCTTTAACTCCTCTTAACACGCAGATTAAGCACTGCATCATTTCAGAGGACGAAATCAGCGATGACGCAAGTGCTAACCTGCGCAGTATCCGCAGACAAATGATAATTGCCAATGACAGGATACACACTGAATTAAATAAGCTGTTAAACAACACTTCCGTCCGCAACTGCCTTCAGGATTTTGTAATCACCTCGCGTTCAGGAAGATACTGTCTTCCTGTAAAGGCTGAATACAAATCGCAGGTTCCGGGCATGATACATGACCAGTCAGCTACCGGCTCAACACTTTTTATCGAGCCTGCGGCTGTTGTAAAACTCAACAACGATATACGTGAGCTTGAATTAAAGGAACAGGCTGAAATTGAGGTGATTCTTGCTGATTTAAGTGCCAAAACCGCAGAATTTACAGATGAAATAACTGCCGATTTGGAGGTACTTACAAAGCTCGACTTCATTTTTGCCAAAGGACAGTTATCAAAGTATTACAAATGTAGCTGCCCTGTCATGAATACTAACGGCTATATCAATATCAAAAAAGGACGTCACCCGTTGATTGACCCGCATACTGTTGTTCCTATTGATATTTATCTGGGAAAGGATTTTAATCTTTTAATTATCACAGGACCGAATACGGGCGGTAAGACAGTTTCCCTAAAGACTGTCGGACTTTTAACACTGATGGCACAATCAGGACTTCACATTCCTGCACTTGACCATTCCGAGATTGCCGTTTTTGACAACATTTTTGCCGACATCGGTGATGAACAGAGTATCGAGCAGAGCTTAAGTACGTTTTCTTCCCATATGACTAATACCGTCAGCATTTTAAAGGAAGCAGACGAAAAAAGTCTTATTTTATTCGATGAAATCGGCGCAGGAACTGACCCAACCGAAGGTGCGGCACTGGCAATATCAATATTAAATGATTTGCACAAACGCGGAATTACCACAATGGCAACAACCCATTACAGTGAAATCAAGGTCTATGCGCTCACGACAGAGGGTGTTGAAAATGCATGCTGTGAATTTGATGTGGAATCGCTGCGTCCGACCTACCGTCTCTTAATCGGTATTCCGGGAAAGAGTAACGCTTTTGCCATATCCAAAAAGCTTGGTCTTCCGTCATATATTATTGACGACGCTTCCTCACGCATGGATTCTGATGATGTACGTTTTGAGGATTTGCTCTCAGACCTTGAAAACAGCCGTGTTACCATTGAAAAAGAGCGTGAAGAAATTAACGCTTACAAGCAGGAAATCTCACAGCTAAAGGAAGAGTTAAAAAGGAAATCCGAGCGTCTTGACGAGCGGAAGGACAAGATTCTTAGAAAGGCAAACGAGGAGGCAGCTTCAATACTTAAGGAAGCAAAAGAATATGCCGACCAGACGATAAAGACCATGAATAAGCATGGTATGACGGTCAAGGAGCTTGAAAAACAGCGAAGCGAAATTCGTGATAAAATGAACAAAAAACAGGAAAAACTAAGTATACAGACAGCCCGTCCGAAAGCGCACAAGGCTCACGACATTTCTGAATTTAAGGCAGGTATGCATGTAAGAGTCTTAAGCATGAATCTTATAGGAACCGTCACAGCCAAACCTAATGCTAAAGGCGAAATCACTGTACAGATGGGCAGTTTAAGCACAAAAACTAAAATTAACAACCTCGAAATACTTGAAAATTATAAAGATCCTGACGAAAATAAAAATACTTCAAAGGTTTCTGGCGGCTCAAGCCGTATTAAGATGTCCAAATCAGCTTCAATTTCTCCTGAGATTAACCTTTTGGGACTTACGGTAGACGAAGCTGTTGCAAAATTGGATAAATATTTAGATGACGCCTACATTTCCCATGTTCCACAGGTAAGAATCGTACACGGCAAGGGAACGGGTGCTTTGAGAAACGGTGTAACTGCCTATCTTCGCGGAATTCCTTACATCAAGTCTTTCCGTCTTGGTGAAATCGGTGAGGGCGACACAGGCGTAACTATTGTAGATTTTAAATAGAGGAGGAACTATGGCAGCAAAACAGAAAATTCTTATCGTAGATGACGATGAAAACATTGCGGAGCTTATTTCACTATATCTGACAAAGGAATGTTTCGAGACAATGATCGTTTATGACGGAGAAAGTGCATTGGAGCAGTTAAATATTTTCCGCCCTAATCTCATTCTTCTTGACTTAATGCTTCCGGGCATTGACGGCTATCAGGTATGCCGTGAGGTCAGAAAAAATAATAACATTCCGATTATCATGCTGTCGGCTAAAGGCGAAACCTTTGATAAGGTGCTTGGCTTAGAGCTTGGAGCTGACGACTACATGATTAAACCATTTGAAACCAAAGAGCTTGTCGCACGTGTAAAGGCGGTACTGAGACGCTATCAGGTATCACAGACTGCCGCACCTGCCACCAATTCAGGACAGTGTGTGGAATATCCTGACCTTGTAATTAATCTTGGCAATTACTCAGTAATGTACTGCGGAAATGTTGTTGAGATGCCGCCAAAGGAGCTTGAGCTTCTCTATTTTATGGCGTCGTCTCCTAATCAGGTATTTACAAGAGAGCAGCTTCTTGACCATATCTGGGGATATGAGTATATCGGCGACACAAGAACCGTCGATGTTCACATCAAACGTATCCGCGAAAAGATTCGCGACCACGAGCATTGGGCTATTGAAACTGTATGGGGAATCGGCTATAAATTTGTCTCACGATAACCCTGAAACGGCACAAATGAAAGGATTACAGATAGGAATATGAAATTCAATCTTTTAATCAAACATCTTTTTGTATATTTTGCCGTTGCCATCGCCGGCTTTGCCTGCGTCACTCTTATAAGCTACCGCGCAGATTACGCAAAGGTTTATGACCATTACAGTGACGCACTTTACCGCCAGGCGCTGTCTGTTTCCGCTGAATATGCATCTGATTACTTCAGTAAAGAACATCTGCGCATTGTAGAAACAGAGCTTAAAACAGTCGCTCTCTTAAATAACACGCGGATTATGTTTATTGATACATCAGGAAATATTATTCTGGATACAGCCTACGAAAAAGAGCATAATACAAAAGATGTGCTATATACGATTGAGAACTTTGATTATACCAGTCTTGGTACGAAGCATACACAATTCGGTGATTTTTACGGAATTCTGGACGGCAAATATCTAAGCGTATTTGCACCGATTACCAGTTCTTTCACAATGAAGGGATATGTCGTTATCCATATGAAAGAATCCGTAATCACCGATAATGTATACACTACATTTAATACGAATTACCTCACGCTTATCATTGTAATGAT
Source organism: Lachnospira sp. (assembly GCA_017626275.1). GTDB lineage: Bacteria > Bacillota > Clostridia > Lachnospirales > Lachnospiraceae > Lachnospira. The sequence goes on along the minus strand of JAGAJD010000200.1, from coordinate 4,165 downwards.
TCTTAATCTAAGCTTTATCGCCCTGTATATCATGCAGGTTCACAAGCCGCTTACGAACATTATAAAAGCTACCAAGGAATACGGTAACGGTAATCTCTCTTACAAAATTGAGGTAAAAAATGATATTGACGAAATCGGACACCTTGCAGCTTCGCTCAATTACATGGCTTCAAAGCTCAATGAATCAGACCAGTTCCAGCAGAAATTTCTTTCCAATATCTCACATGATTTCCGCTCTCCGCTGACATCTATCAAGGGATATCTGGAAGCTATCTCTGACGGAACTATTCCGCCTGAAATGGCAAAAAAATATATTGATATTGTATTATTTGAGACTGACCGCCTCACAAAGCTCACAAGCAATATTCTGACGCTCAACGAGCTTGACCCGGAAACTGTGCGGCTTGAAATTACCACCTTTGATATCAATTCAATTATAAAACACACGATTGAAACATTTGAAGGAAGCTGCAAAAAGAAACATATTCAGTTCCAGCTCACATTTTCCGCTGAAAGCCAATATGTGAAGGCAGATAAGAGCAAAATCGGTCAGGTAATTTACAACCTTATCGACAATGCCATCAAATTCAGCCACGAAAACTCCTGCATCTACATTTCGGTTCGTGACAAGGGTGAAAAAGCATATATATCCGTAAAAGACACAGGCTCAGGAATTTCCAAGGAAAGCCTTGATAAAATCTGGGACCGCTTTTACAAATCCGATTCCTCACGCGGACGTGACAAGAAAGGCTCCGGGCTTGGATTGTCGATTACCAAAGAAATATTACAGGCACATAAAGAACATATCGATGTAATAAGTACTGAGGGCGTTGGAACGGAATTTATATTCACACTTCCGATTGCAAAGGAATAACATAAATGGGGCTGTTCGCTATAATGCGCAGCCCCATTACTTTTTATAAAATTATTCATTACTCCAATGCAGCCTGTGAAGATGCCCTTCAAGATTCATCGACTGAAACTCATGCTGACGAAGTGCCTCATACGCCACAATTGCAACTGAATTGGACAAATTGAGCGAACGGATATCTCCAATCATCGGTATTCTTATACAGTTCTCTTCATTATCCACAAGAATTTCTTCAGGAATGCCCGCACTCTCTTTACCGAACATAATATAACAGTCGTCCTCATAAGCCACGTCACAGTAGGTCTTTTGAGCCTTTGTCGTAGCCATATATATCTTTGCACCGGGATTCCTGTTCAGAAAATCCTGATAATCATCATATACCGTTACGTCTAGCTTGTCCCAGTAGTCAAGTCCTGCACGCTTTAACATTTTTTCATTCAGTTTAAATCCGAGCGGCTCAATCAAATGCAGCCTTGCCCCTGCCGCAACGCAGGTTCTTCCTATATTTCCCGTATTAGCCGGCATTTCCGGCTCATGTAAAACAATATTTAACATTCTTACCCTTCCACCTAGTCAATATTTACCGCTATATCAAGCTCCATCTTAATCTCATCGCTGCTTAACGGAACACAGATATTCTTATTGTAAGACTGCTTAAGATAAATATTTCCTCTGCACAGTGTAGGAGGCGTAATGTCCATTCCAATACCCTTTGTAGACAAAATAGTTGCTGCATTACCCATTATCATGTTTCCAAGCTCATTAATTGCACTTGCCGACATATCGTCCAACTCTGCAACAGGCATTCCCATCATCATCTTAGAAGCAACCTTTAAAGCATGGTCAAGCTGGAATGAAATCAAAACCTGTCCACGCACTTCACCTGTCACACCGATTATAATAATTACAGAATCACTTTCAAATTCTGTCGTCTTAACATAGGGTCTTCCCACCCTTACGTCAATCTGACAAATATCCTTAATTACGCTTGTTGCCGCCATCAAAAAAGGATTAATATACTCCACGCTTAAATCTGCCATACATAACCTCCACCGGACAGTCCATGTCCTCTTTATAACGTATCAATAAATGCTTTGATTCTGCTTAATCCAACCTTTAAATTATCAATGGAATAAGCATATGATATTCTTACAAATCCCTCTCCACACTTGCCGAATGCTGTTCCCGGCACGACAGCAAGCTTCTGCTCATTAAGCAGTCTTGTTGCAAATTCGTCCGATGACATGTTAAACTTCTGAATTGACGGGAATACATAGAAAGCACCAAACGGCTCAAAACATTCAATTCCCATCTCTTTAAATGCATTAAGCAGAAATCTTCTTCTTTGGTCATATGCCTCTATCATTTTATCGACTTCATCATCACAATTCTTTAACGCCTCTATTGCCGCAAACTGGCTGTTTGTCGGAGCGCACATAATTGCAAACTGATGAAGCTTAACCATCTGCTCAATAATATTTTTAGGACCGCAGGCATATCCAAGTCTCCAGCCTGTCATTGCGAATGCTTTGGAAAAACCGTTAATCACAATCGTTCTTTCCTTCATTCCCGGAAATTCCGCAATCGAACAGTGCTTCTGTCCATATGTAAGCTCTGAATAAATCTCGTCCGAAATGACATAAATATCCTTCTCAATAATTACAGGCACAAGCTCTGCAAGCTCTTCCCTCGTCATTATTGCACCTGTCGGATTGTTAGGAAACGGAAGCACCAGTATTTTAGTCTTATCTGTTATATTTTCAAGAAGCTGCTCCTTAGTAAGCTTAAATTCATTTTCTGCTTTTAACTCTATAATGACAGGTACTGCGTCTGCCATAACCGCACACGGCAGATATGACACATAACTTGGCTGCGGAATCAGCACTTCATCTCCCGGATCAACCATACAGCGAAGAGCAACATCAATAGCTTCGCTGCCGCCTACTGTAACAAAAATCTCTTTCATAGCGTCATACTGAAGACGGTATTTTCTGTCAAGATATCTGCTTATCTCTTCTCTTAATTCCTTCAAACCGGCATTAGAGGTGTAAAAGGTTCTTCCCTTCTCCAAAGAATAAATTCCCTCTTCCCTGATATTCCACGGCGTATCAAAGTCCGGCTCACCAACGCCCAAAGAAATGGCATCAGGCATTTCACTTACAATATCAAAAAACTTTCGTATTCCTGACGGCTCTATATCTATGATTTTTTGGGATAATGCATTTCTCATGGTGTCACCAGCATCCTTTCGTCCTTAACCTCTGCCTCAAGTACTCTTCCGTAATCCTTATATTTTTTAAGGACAAAATGTGTCGATGTGCTTAACACCGAATCAAGCGGGGAAAGCTTATTTGCGACAAACTGTGCAACAGACTTCATCGTCTTTCCCTCAATAATTACCGTAAAATCAAATCCACCTGACATCAGATAAACGGAGGTTATCTCATCATATTTGTAAATTCTTTCTGCGATGCTGTCAAAACCAAGACCCCTCTGCGGTGTAACCTTAACCTCTATCAGGGCAGTAACCTTTTCCTCGCTCGTCTTATCCCAGTTAATTTATGTGTTATAACCGCATATAATATGCTCTTTTTCCATATCGGCGATTTCATTGGCGACCTCTGCTTCCGTTATTCCAAGCATTACAGCCATATCCTTTAAATCTATTCTGCTGTTCTTTTCCAGCATATTTAAAATCTTCTCTCTCATCTTAATAACCAAACCTTTCCGACGGCTTCACAATCTTTACTTATATAAAACGGTATACCTCATCTCTTTTTGGCGTATCCAGATATCTTACTTCGTCATCATTATGCATAATTCTATCATTGCCGTCTGTCGTTCTTCCTATCACAACTGCATTTATTCCTGATTGAGATAATATTTTGATTATATCACTTCCGCAGTCCGCTGTCACCAACAAAGCACCCAAAGATTCCAATTCATAGGGATTTACGTCAAAAATTTCACAAATTTCGATAATTTCCTGCTTTACGGGTATTTTCTTAAAGTCTATATCAAGTCCGACCTTTCCCGCCTCCGCCATATCCCAGAGTGCCGCGAATATTCCGCCCTCCGATACATCATGCATTGCCGAAACTCCCGGAATATCCATTAAGATTTTCGCTTCATCTGCAACAGATAAATCCGATTCGTCTCCCATCGCAGTTTCCAGCACCTGCGGTCTGTAAAACTTTAAAATTTCTTCTCTGTTCTTTGCAATCATCTGCCGGATTCCACCGATGCCAATCCATTTAGTCATTATAATATCCTGCCCCGGCTTGACATTTTTTG
>JAGAJD010000199.1 GCA_017626275.1 Lachnospira sp. | reverse complement strand
ATGACAGAGTGTGCGCATATCCGTCATTGATAGCACTCCTTGAATCAGAAAATCTTAAAAAGACGGGCGTATGCATTTTAGTTGACAAGGAAGAGATCGGCAGCGTCGGTGCATCAGGTATGCATTCAAGATTTTTTGAAAATATGACTGCGGAGGTTATGGACAGGTTAGGTGAATATTCTGATTTGAAGCTTAGGAGAGCACTTAGTGCTTCAAGTATGCTTTCATCAGATGTAAATGCGGCATTTGACCCGAACTATGCAAGTGTGAGTGAGAAAAAGAATACCTCATTTTTCGGAAACGGAATAGTATTCATGAAATATACAGGCTCAAGAGGAAAGAGCGGCTCTAATGATGCGTCTGCTGAATATATGGCGATGCTTAGAAAGGTTATGGAAGATAACGATGTTACATTCCAGACCTCAGAGCTTGGAAAGGTTGACGCAGGCGGCGGCGGAACAATAGCTTATATTATGGGAAATTACGGTATGAATGTAATTGACAGCGGTGTTGCTGTCCAGAACATGCATGCACCGTATGAGGTAATCAGTAAAGCAGACCTCTATGAAACCTATAAGGGCTATAAGGCATTTTTAAAAGATGTAGAATAAGATACAGGAGAATGAAGTAAGATGAAGTGGAATAAATATTCTATCCGGACAACGACAGAAGCGGTAGATTTTATAAGTAATATGCTTTGTGAGCTTGGAATTGAGGGAATTGAAATAGAAGACAATGTGCAGCTTACGCAGGAAGAGGCTAAAACAATGTTTGTTGATTTCATTCCTGAACTTCCGCCTGACGATGGCTCGGCGAAGGTCAATTTTTATATTGATTCGGAGGAAGATGATAAGACTATTACAGATAAGGTAAAAGCGGGCTTGGAGGAGCTTCGCCTTTTCTGTAATGTTGGCGAGGGAAGCGTTACGGAATCCGAGACAGAGGATAAGGACTGGATTAACAACTGGAAACAGTACTGGCACACATTTACAATCGGGGATTTATATATTAAACCTACATGGGAGCCTGTAACAGAAGAAATGAAAGGACACCCTGTATTAAGCATTGATCCGGGAACTGCGTTTGGAACAGGTTCGCATGAAACGACAAGAATGGTAATTAAGCAGCTTCAAAAGTATGTAAAGGGCGGCGAGGAAGTTCTTGATGTAGGCTGTGGAAGCGGTATTCTTTCAGTTGTTGCAATAAAATATGGTGCAAAACATGCATTTGGAACAGATTTAGACCCTAATGCGATAATAGCGTCTCACGAAAATTCAGAGCAGAATAATATTCTGCCTGAACAGTTGGAAGTCATTGAGGGAAATATTATCGATGATAAGCAGGTGAAAGACGCATGCGGCTATGAGTGTTACGATATCGTATGTGCAAATATTCTTGCCGATGTATTAGAGCCTTTATCAGAGGTTATTACAGATCATATGAAGCATGGTGCTTATTTTATAACATCGGGAATTATCAACACAAAAGAGCAGGAAGTTGTGGAGGCATTTAAGAAAAATCCGCAGCTTGAAATCGTGGAAGTAAATCATGACGGTGAGTGGGTAAACGTTACGGCAAGACGTAAATAGTTACCAGAAATGGAGATTGAAATGTATCATTTTTTTTCGGAACATGAGAATATTCATGATACCTATATTGATATTAAGGGTTCAGATGTAAATCATATTAAAAATGTTCTGCGTTTTCAGGTGGGAGATAAGCTGTTAATCAGCAGCGGAGATAATGTTGATTATACATGCCATATTACACAGATTAGTGAAGACTATATAAGAGCAGATATAGATTCGGTTGATGAGTGCGGAAAGGAACTGCCGTCTAAGATATATTTGTTTCAGGGGTTGCCGAAAGCTGATAAAATGGAACTTGTGATTCAAAAGGCAGTTGAACTTGGCGTACATGAGGTTATTCCCGTGGCTATGAGCCGCTCTGTCGTAAAACTTGATGCAAAAAAGGCTGAGGCAAAGGTGAAGCGTTGGAACGCTATTGCGGAAAGTGCTGCTAAACAGAGTAAGCGAAGTATTATTCCAAAAGTTTCTGAGGTTTTAAGCTTTAAAGAAGCAGTATTTAAAGCGGCAGAATGTGATGTAAAGCTTCTTCCGTATGAATGTGCCGAGGGAATGAAAAAAACTAAAGAGATAGTTGAAAATATTCAGCCGGGACAGAGTATTGCAATATTTATAGGGCCGGAGGGCGGCTTTGACTGTAAGGAGCTTGAGCTTGCTTCTAAAGCCGACTGTCAGATTATTACTCTTGGAAAAAGAATTTTAAGGACTGAGACGGCAGGTATGATGGTACTCTCGGTGCTTATGTATCATTTGGAATGTGAAAGCTGCTAAAGCAGCGGAATGAGGATTAAAATGGAAATATATTTAGATAATTCGGCAACAACAAAGTGCGCAGAGGAAGTAATCGATATTGTGGTAAAAGTAATGCGGGAGGATTATGGAAATCCATCTTCAAAGCATATAAAGGGTGTTGAGGCTGAAAAATATATAAAAGAGGCTGCCGCAATTATTGCCAAAAGCCTTAAATGTCAGGAAAAAGAGATTTTGTTCACCTCCGGCGGAACAGAGTCTAATAATATGGCAATTATTGAGACGGCACTGGCTAATCAAAGACGTGGAAAGCATGTGATTGTTTCAAGTGTTGAACATTCTTCTGTAAAGGAGCCGTTTAACTATCTAGAGGAACAGGGCTTTCGTGTGACATATCTTCCGGTAGACAGGCAGGGACATGTATCTCTTGAAGCTTTAAAAGAGGCACTCTGCGATGAGACAATACTTGTGTCGGTAATGTATGCCAACAACGAGATAGGAACGATAGAGCCAATTCAGGAAATAGGTGAGATTGTTAAAAAATTCAATCCTGATATTATTTACCATGTTGATGCAATTCAGGCTTATGGTAAATTTAAAATAATACCTAAAAAGCTGAACATTGATTTGCTGTCTGTGAGTGGTCATAAGATTCATGGTCCGAAAGGAACAGGCTTCTTATATATAAAAGAAAAGACTAAGATTAAACCGCTTATTCTTGGCGGCGGTCAGCAGAAAGCCATGCGTTCCGGTACGGAAAATGTTCCGGGTATTGCAGGACTTGGCAAGGCAGCAGAGCTTATATATGATAATAAATTCGATGAAAAAATCAATAAAATGTATGAGCTTAGAAATTACTTTATTAATGGTTTAAAAAAGATATCTGATGTAACAATAAATGGCTGTGAGGACAGAGAGTCGGCACCGCATGTTGTGAGTGCTTCATTTGCAGGAATTAAGTCGGAAGTGCTTCTGCACGCACTTGAGGATAAGGGAATATATGTATCATCAGGTTCAGCATGTTCTTCAAACAGGCCGGGCTTAAGCTCAACACTTCGTGCTATCGGACTGCCGGAGGAATTGCAGGACGCAACAATAAGATTCAGCTTTTGTTTTGATACAACAAAGGAAGAGCTTGATATAACCTTACAGACACTTAAAGAACTGCTTCCGGTGCTTCGCAAATATAAAAGACATTAAGACGATAGAAAATGCAGCTTTTTGTATAGAGGCTGCGGAAATGGAGATAATTAAATGTATAAAGCATTTTTGATTAAATATGGTGAAATTGGCGTTAAGGGAAAAAACAGATATCTGTTTGAGGACGCTTTGGTAAGACAGATAAAGTATGCGTTAAAGAAAATTGACGGAGATTTTATTGTTTCTAAAGAAAACGGACGTATTTATGCCATTGCGGAAAGTGATTTTGATTTTGATGAGGCTGTTGAGGCTTTAAAAACAGTGTTCGGAATAATAGGAATCT
>JAGAJD010000198.1 GCA_017626275.1 Lachnospira sp. | reverse complement strand
TGGAGAGCTGCTCGGGCTGGAACAGTCCCGGGCGTTCGAGACGCCGGATGGACGGCAGTTCGCCTTCTTTACCGATGGAAACGGTATCATCAATAAGCACTGCCTTAATTCTTGTAGAACCAAACTCTATACCAAGAGCAGCCCTTCCCTGCTCTATTACTTCTTTTGCTGTCCCCATTATTCCTTACTCTCCTTCCGAGAATGCTTTACTCCTCATCTAACTTTAATACGCTCATAAATGCCTTCTGCGGAATCTCTACATTTCCGACCTGACGCATTCTCTTCTTTCCCTCTTTCTGCTTTTCAAGCAGCTTCTTTTTACGTGAAATATCACCGCCATAGCATTTTGCAAGTACGTCCTTTCTAAGAGCCTTTACTGTCTCTCTTGCTATTACACGGCTTCCGATTGCCGCCTGAATCGGTATTTCAAAAAGCTGACGCGGAATCTCCTGCTTTAACTTCTCGCACATCTTTCTTCCGCGTTCCTCTGCATTTCCTGCAAAAACGATAAATGAAAGTGCGTCAACCTCTTCCTTGTTGATAAGAATATCAAGCTTGACAAGAGACGACTTTTCATAACCCTTCATTTCGTAGTCAAAAGAAGCATATCCTCTTGAACGTGACTTTAATGCGTCAAAGAAATCATAAATAATTTCATTAAGAGGCAAATCATATTTAAGCAGCGCCCTTGTCTGCTCAATATATTCCATTCCGTTATAAATACCTCGTCTTTCCTGACAAAGCTTCATAATGGAGCCGACAAATTCAGTAGTCACCATAATTTCCGCACTTACCATCGGTTCTTCCATATATGCAATCTCGGACGGATCAGGCATATTAGACGGATTGGTAAGGTCTATCACCTCTCCGTTTGTCTTATGAACCTTGTATATAACGCCCGGAGCCGTTGTCACTAAATCAAGATTGTATTCTCTTTCAAGGCGTTCCTGAATAATCTCCAGATGCAAAAGTCCCAAAAATCCACATCTGAAACCGAAACCAAGTGCTATTGAAGTCTCAGGTTCAAACTGCAGCGAAGCGTCATTCAACTGTAATTTTTCAAGTGCCTCCCTTAAGTCCTGATACTTTGCACCGTCTGCCGGATAAAGACCGCAGTATACCATCGGATTAACCTTTTTATAACCCGGAAGCGGCTCTGCACAAGGTCTTTCATCGTCCGTGACAGTATCGCCCACACGTGTATCCTTTACGTTTTTAATACTTGCAGTAATGTATCCTACCATTCCGGCAGACAACTCATCACACTGAATAAACTGTCCTGCACCGAAATATCCTACCTCAACGACTTCCTCTACCGCACCTGTCGCCATCATTCGGATTTTTGTACCTTTTTTTACCGTACCCTCTTTAATACGGCAGAAAATTATAACACCCTTGTAGGAATCATAGAGGGAATCAAAAATAAGCGCCTTTAACGGTGCGTCAGGATCTCCTGTCGGCGCCGGAATCTTCGTCACAATCTGCTCAAGTACCTCTTCGATGTTAATGCCGTTCTTTGCCGAAATCAAAGGCGCGTCCTGCGCTTCAATTCCGATAACGTCCTCTATCTCTTCTATAACTCTTTCCGGGTCTGCACTCGGCAAATCAATCTTATTGATTACCGGAAATACATCTAAGTCATGATCCAATGCAAGATATACATTTGCCAGCGTCTGTGCCTCAATGCCCTGTGCAGCGTCCACAACAAGAATTGCTCCGTCACAGGCAGCCAGTGCTCTCGATACTTCGTAATTGAAATCCACATGACCGGGTGTATCAATAAGGTTAAAAATGTATTCTTCCCCGTCCTGCGCCTTGTATACAATACGCACACTCTGCGCCTTAATCGTAATTCCGCGCTCTCTCTCCAAATCCATGTTATCAAGCACCTGTTCCTGCATTTCCCTGCTTGTAAGCAAGCCTGTTTTCTCAATAATACGGTCGGCTAAAGTTGATTTGCCGTGGTCGATATGCGCTATAATACAAAAATTTCTTATATTGTTCTGGTTAATCTTTGCCATTTCTTCTCTCACTTCTTTATTATTTTACTTCTTCACCGTAACAGTATCAAGATAGCTGCGTATTCCATCAGCAATCGCTTTTGCAACCTCTTCTTTATTTACAGTCACAAGCTCCGTATCAATACTGTTTGACATAAATCCCAATTCCAGAAGACAGCTTGTACACTTACTGTCACGATTTACACGGTAATCCTCTTCAGAATCCGTCATAGAGCCTGTCTTTATTCCCCTGTCCTTTACGCCTTCGATTCCTGACAATTCCTTCATAATGTAATCTGCCAGTTCATAGGCGTCCTGCGGTTTTGAACTGTGTATCCACGCTTCAAAGCCTCTTACAGAGGTATCTCCCACATAAAAATTTCTGTGTATTGAGACTAATAAATCACATGAAGCATTATTACATATTTCCGTCCTTTCATCAAGCCCTAGAAATACGTCTGTACTTCTTGTCATAACAACCTCAATTCCTGAGCTTTGCAATTGCTGCTGTACGAGCTTTGCAATCGCAAGCACCTGATCCTTTTCGTAGCTGCCCTGATACTCAGCTCCGCAGTCACTTCCGCCATGCCCTGCGTCAATGCACACACGAATCCTGTCCTCCGTATTCTGCGTATTGTCCTCCTCCATAATAAAGTTCCTGTTCATTGCCTCCACTGAATCTTCCGCTTCGTCTGTTGTCTGCCCCATTATAAACGTTATTATTAATCCGACCGCAATCAGAATTACAGCCGATACCGCAGCTACAGTTTTCTTTATAAATAACTGCCTTTTCTTCCTGCTTCTATATGATAATTGTAAATGTTTCAATGTAATCTCCATTCCGCTGCTTTTGCAGCATATAAATTATATATTTATTATCCTTTTGTTTCCAAAAAAATGCAATATATTTTTTACTTTTTTATTACAAAATTATTACATAATTTAAAAAGCGTTGAATTCAATTTACTTAGAATCCAACGCTTCACTTCCCCCTACGAATTTTTGACAAGTTCCTTTTTTAACCGCTTAATAATCTTTTTCTCAAGACGTGAAATATATGATTGTGAAATTCCTAACATATCAGCCACCTCTTTCTGAGTTTTCTCCTCACCGTCAATAGAGCTTAAACCGTACCGCAGATCGACAATCGTTCTCTCCCTATCTGATAATTTGTCAATCGCTTTATTAAGCATTGTTTTTTCTACCTCTTCCTCCAAGTCTCTGTAAATTATGTCCTCATCAGTCCCCAGAATATCTGACAACAGCAGTTCATTACCGTCCCAGTCAACATTGAGAGGCTCATCAATGGATACCTCCGCCTTTGTTTTGCTGTTTCTTCTAAGATACATCAGAATCTCATTTTCAATACATCTTGAAGCATATGTCGCAAGCTTTATATTCTTGTCAGGATTGTACGAATTAATAGCTTTAATCAATCCAATCGTACCAATCGAGATTAAATCCTCAACTCCCACTCCAGTATTATCAAATTTTTTAGCTATGTATACGACAAGCCTTAAATTATGCTCAATAAGCTGAGACTTTGAGAGCTGGTCGTTAACACCGCCAAGCCCCGCAATCGCCTTTGCTTCCTCCTCGGCTCCAAGCGGTGCCGGAAGCACATCACTGCCTCCTATATAATGCACATCCCCCTGTTTTAACAGCATCATATTTTTAAAGCTTGGAACCATTTTAAACTGAAAATGTTCCGGAACAGACACTTTGATTACCATATTTACCTCCAAATAAATTTTTCCCTATTTCTTTACCCTTTCAGCAGTTGTGCGTTGACCAGAAATTCATACTCCCCGTCCGATGAAAGCTTCTGCTCAGTCAATCCCACAAGTGCTTCTTTTACCTGTATCTTATTTTTGCCATAGTATATGTACATAGTCTCCACTGTAATTACTTCCATTATTCCGTTCTCACACCCCAGAGAGCGAAAAGGAATAATATGATATTTTACTTTTGTGCAATCATTTATTTCATTAAGAACATCACTAAAGCTGCTTTTCTGTGCTATACACACAGGTCTGTTAAATACCGGGTCATTCAAAACATTTCCCGTATCAACATAACCGTTTATATTTATATCTCGCCCCTCAATTACACAGCACACACGGCACATTTTATCGGAATAAACCTTAATTTTTAACAGACGATTATACAGTAATGCCAAAAATATC
>JAGAJD010000014.1 GCA_017626275.1 Lachnospira sp. | reverse complement strand
ATATTGCGTTCATCATTTCCGTTTCCCGTCTGTTTAGCATTTCCCCGTTTTGCTCCTTTCGGATTAGTATTTGTATCTCGCGCCTATTTCATTCTTCCTCACTTTTTAAAGAAAATGTGAAAAATTTATATCCGCAGATAGAGTTAAAGCTTGGAAGAGAAGTATATTATACTTCTGATATTGCGGAAGAGCTGGAAAAAGGCATAAATCTTTCAATGGAGAATACAAAATATATATTGTTGGAATTTCATCCGACAGTAGAATATTCATATCTGAGAACCGGTATTAACAATATAATGCAGATGGGATATCTGCCTATAATTGCACATATTGAGCGTTATATATGTATTTTGGAGAACTGGGAGCTTGCATGGGAGTTAAAGGACATGGGAGCTGTTATACAGGTAAATGCAGGTTCAGTTGTGGGAACAGCGGGCAGTAAGGTTAAGAAATTTGTAAAGCGCCTTATGAAAGAGCAGATTGTTGACCTTATAGGAACTGATGCTCACAGCAGTGGTAGGAGAGCACCGAGAATGCAGGAATGTGCAAAGTATGTATATCGTAAGTACGGCGAAAGCTATGCGAGAGACATGCTTCATGATAATGCTGAGAAGATTCTCAGAGGAGAATATTTGGAGGATTAAAAATGGAAAATTCGGTAAGAAATAACGATGAAATAGAAATCGATTTACGACAGATATTTGCTGTTATTATGAGTAAAATAGTAATTATCATACTTGTCGGAATAATAACCGGCTTATTGGCGTTTATCGGAAGCAAGCTTTTAATAAAACCGGTATATAAATCGCAGACAAGCCTGTATGTTCTGAATCAGCAGAATCAGGGAACAACGACACTTAGCGATCTTCAGTCATCTGCAAAGCTGACGCAGGATTATATGATACTGGTAAAGAGCCGCACCGTAACGGAAAAAGTAATCCGTGAGCTGAATCTGAATATGACTAAGGGAGGGCTTGCAAAGAATATTTCGGTATCTACATCGTCAGACAGCCGTGTTTTGGAAATAACGATATCAAGTCATGACCCGTATGAGGCAAAGAGAATAGCAGATAAGGTGGCAGAGATTTCAGCAGATTCAATATGCGATATCATGCAGATTGAAAAAGTTAATATATTTGAGGAAGCTAACGTTCCAACAGCACCTTCAAGTCCTAACTGCATGAAAAATGCAATGCTTGCATTTGTGCTGGGCTTTGTGCTTGCTGTTGCAGTTGTAGTAATTCGTTTTGTTATGAATGATACTATTAATACGTCTGATGATATTGAGAGATATCTCGGAATAAGTACACTTGCGCTTATTCCTTTATCAGAAGGACTTGATGACAATTCAGATCACTCTTCATCAAGAAGAAAGAAACGTAAGCAAAATTCTTCAAAAAAGGGGGATAAATAATGCCAAACGTAAATATCGACAGATTGAAAAAGTTAGATTACAGATGTAATGAAGCATATAAGACATTAAGAACCAATATTCAGCTTTGCGGTTCTGATATGAAAGTGATTATGTTTACAAGTTCAACGCCTAACGAGGGTAAATCAAGCGTATCCTTTAATTTGGCTGTATCTTTGGCAGAATCGGGCAAAAAAGTCATTTTTATAGATGCTGACTTGAGAAAATCAGTGCTTGTCGGCAGATATAAAATTAATAAAGCAATTAAGGGACTTACACATTTTCTTTCAGGTATGAATAAGTTCGAGGAAGTTATCTGTACAACTAATGTAGAAAATTTGTATGTTGTATTTTCGGGAATTGTTCCGCCGAATCCTTCAGAGCTTTTAGGAAACAGTTCTTTTGATGCGCTGGTAAAGGCTTTAAGGGATACATATGATTATGTGATTATTGATACGCCTCCGCTGGGAAGTGTCACTGATGCAGCCATCGTTGCGCAGAAATGCGACGGTGCAGTTATGGTAGTTGCCGCGGGCAGCGTTAATTATAAGTTTGTCCAGAAACAGTTAGAGCAGTTGAGGAAAACAAAGTGCAAGATATTAGGCTGTGTTCTCAATAAGGTAGATTTACAGGGTGACAGCTACTATGGAAAATATTATGGTAACTATTACGGTAAATATTATGGAAATTACATAAGCAGCGATAAAGAATAGATGACAATTAACATGGAAGTTGTTTTTTTCATGGAGGAGGAAATGTATGGAAAAAAAACAGGGGATAATTATTGCACTCATGATTGTATGTATTCTTTCGGTAGCACTTGTAATGATTTATCTGAACACAGACAATGATGGACCTGTTATTACTGTCGATAGTTCTAAGGTGGTTCCGTATTCGGCGGAGCAGGGTGAAGATGTTTTAAAGAGCTACGCTAAAGCGGTCGATGAAAAAGACGGAGATGTAAGCAGCAGTATTATCATTGAAAATGTGTATGTAATGCCTGATATGACTAAGGCAAAGGTTATATATGTTGCAAGAGACAATGATAATAATGTTACAAAATACAACTATATAATTGCTTACGAGGCAAGCGATGAAGAAATAAGCGGCAAGGCAGGAACAGAGAGTACTGATGCACAGACAGAGACTGAAAGTGAGAAAGAAACAAAGAGTACGGAGCAGGTTACTACAACGGCAGCTAATTCTAAAGAGACAACAAAGTCAACAACAGAGGCAGTCACCAAAGCCGGAGGACCTAAGCTTGTATTGTCTGAGACGGAGGCAACAGTTGCCAAAGGCGGCAGTTTTAATATTATGAAGTATATTTCATCATTATCGGACGATAAGGATACTTCTGATGTGTTATCAAGAAGAATTATTGTTGGAGGAATATATACAACTGCCAAAGCAGGTAATTATACGCTTGATATATATTGCACAGATTCGGATTATAATGAGTCTAATCATGTAGAGTTTATATTGCATGTACAATAAGAGGATTATCTCTGACTATAATCTTAAATTAACTTTTAAAGAATAAAAGGAGGTTTAAGATTATGGTTGGAGATATTTTTTATATATGTAATAAACTCTTCACATTAAATGACGATTGGCGGCGGAATGGAGATTT
>JAGAJD010000197.1 GCA_017626275.1 Lachnospira sp. | reverse complement strand
CATTATAGGCGGAGGTTATGGTCATGGAATTGGCATGAGCCAGAATGGTGTAAATGAGATGGTCAAATCGGGAATGAACTACAAACAGGTCTTGGAATTTTTCTATCCGGGGACTGTGCTTGATAATCAGTAGAAATAAAAAGGACATATCAAGGCTTTAAAGTGTGAAATGTCCTTTTTATGCTGTTAAGTTATTTTTTGCTTTTCTTATGCAGAAAACGGGGACTGAGCGGTCTGAAAGTTCCGTTAGCAAGCAAAGTGTTTAATTCGGCACCGAGAAAGAGAATAATCATACATGCGTAAATCCAGATAAGTGCCAATATTAATGTTGTAAGGCTTCCGTACATATAAGAAAAATTTGGTGAATGGTCAATGTACAGCGAGTAAAAATATGAAAAGAAATACCAGCCCAAAGCTGAAAATACAGCACCGGGAAATTCTTTTGTGATGCTTGATTTTCTGGTAGGGACAAATCGGTATATTAATAAAAATAGTATAATCATAAAGCATGGAAAGAGTATCATTCTATTGTTAAGAATAGATAATAATACAATAGCAATATGAGGTAAAAATACTTTTGTAATATTGATAAGCTGATTACCAAAAACGAGAAGTATCAGTGTTGTAATTATTAGCAGCAGCAATGAAATTGTGTATATTGTTGACATTAGCCGTGAAACAAGCCAGTTTCTCTTTTTGGGCGTATTGTAAATGATGTTTAATCCCTGCATAATTGCCATAAAACCTTTGCCGCCTGCCCATATTGTACCGATGGCAGTAATGGAGGTCAGAGTCATCGTTGAGTTATTGTACATGTCAGCTATTAAAGTGTCAAAAAACGGTTGTAATTGGTAAGGAATTACGCCGTTTAACATTTCGGATATTGCACCTGCAGACAGAGGCAGAAATTTAAATAAGCTCATAAAAACCAATAAGCATGGAAAAAGGCTTAATATAATATAAAAACAGGATTGTGCCGCAAAACCTGTAATGTTATCTTTAGTTATTTTTCGACTGATTTCCTGAATCATAAATAATAGCCGCATAAGAGACTCCATTCTGTTATATTCTGTTATCATAGTATAATACATTTTTATGAAGATATAAAGAAAAAAATCAATATTGCAATCCTGTTGTATTTTGGTTACAATATAAATTATGGTTAAAACCAGCAGAATGGAGATTTAAATACAGTAATGGGAATTAATGTTAAGCTGCAGGTGTTTGAGGGACCACTGGATCTTTTATTGCATCTGATAGATAAGAATAAAGTTAATATTTATGATATTCCGATAGCGATGATTACGGAGCAGTATATGGAATATATTAATCAGATGGATAAAGAGGATTTAGACGTTGTAAGCGAATTTCTTGTGATGGCGGCAACGCTTCTTGATATTAAATCTAAAATGCTTCTTCCAAAGGAAGTCGATGAGGAGGGCGTGGAGCAGGACCCTAGAGCAGAGCTTGTAGAAAAACTTCTCGAATACAAAATGTTTAAATATATGTCCTATGAACTAAAGGACCGACAGATTGATGCAGAGAGAGCTTTTTATAAGGAAGCAACAGTTCCGCCGGAAGTAGAAAGTTATAAGCCGCCCATTAATTTGGAGGAGATTGTCGGAGATTTAACACTTCATAAGCTGAATCAGATATTTCAGGACGTAATGAAACGTCAGGAGGACAAAATTGATCCGATAAGAAGCAAGTTCGGAAAGATTCAGAAGGAAGAAGTTACTATGTCCGAGAAGCTTGTTCAGGTGCGCTCATTTATGAAAACGCACAAAAGTTTCAGCTTCAGGGAGATGCTTAGCAATAATTCATCAAAGGTATCGGTAATAGTAACATTTTTAGTTATTTTGGAGCTTATTAAGACAGGCTTTGTGACGGCAGAACAGGAAAATTCAATGTGTGACATTGAACTTACGGTTATAAAAGACCCTGAGCTTATCGGCGATATAATGGAAGAATAGGAAATTGGTGAGAAAATGAGTATTGAATTGGAAAAAACAGAGGCGGCGATAGAAGCGGTGCTGTTTACAATGGGAGAATCCGTTGAAGTGTCAAAGCTTGCGGCAGCCATTGAACATGATGTGGATACTACAAAGAAAATTGTACATAATATGATGGACAAGTATGAAGCGGCAGACAGGGGAATAAAGATTATAGAGCTTGAGGACGCATTTCAGATGTGTACCAAGCAGGAATATTATGATAATCTGATTAAGGTGGCAAGTCAGCCGAGAAAATATGTGCTTACCGATGTGCAGCTTGAGACGCTGTCCATTATTGCATATAAGCAGCCTGTTACAAAAATGGAAATAGAAAAGATACGAGGCGTAAGCAGTGACCGTGCAGTTAATAAATTAGTGGAATACGGTCTTATAAAGGAACTGGGGCGTTTAGATGCGCCGGGACGACCTATGCTTTTCGGTACAACTGAGGAATTTTTAAGAGTATTTGGCGTACAGTCGATAGAAGAACTTCCTGTTATAAGCGAAGAACTCATAGAGCAGTTTAAAGACGAGGCTGAAATGGAGATGGAGGCTGAAAAGAGAGAAGCAGAAGACAGACAGGAAAATGATGAAGAAGAGCAATTAGTTTTGGATATTTAGAAGGAGAATATGAAAATGGAGAGAAAAAATGCATGGCTTAAGTATAATGAAGAAAGCCGCAGGGAAGTTTTTGATTTTTCAGAGAATTACAGACAGTTCATATCAAAATGCAAAACTGAACGTGAATGTGTAAAAGAAGCTGTGGCTCTGGCTGAAAGCAAGGGATACAGAAATCTTAAATATATAATTGAAGCAGGAGAAAGCTTGAAGCCGGGCGATAAGGTGTATGCAGTAAACATGAATAAAGCAGTTGTACTTTATCATATCGGTACAGAGCCAATGGAAAAGGGCATGAATATTTTGGGAGCACATATTGATTCACCACGACTTGATCTTAAGCAGGTGCCGCTCTATGAGGATTCCGAGCTTGTGCTTTTAGATACACATTATTACGGCGGAATTAAGAAATACCAGTGGGTAGCTCTTCCTTTGGCTTTACACGGCGTTGTTGCGTTAAAGAACGGACAGACTGTTGAGGTGTGTATCGGAGAAGCTGACACAGATCCTGTTGTTGGAATTTCAGATTTGTTAATTCATCTTGCTTCAGAACAGATGAGCAAAAAGGCAGATAAGGTTGTAGAAGGCGAGAGCCTTGATATCCTTATCGGAAGTATGCCGGCGGTAAGCAGCGGTGACAATGAAGCCGATAAAAAAGAGGCTGTCAAGAAAAATATCCTTGCAATCCTAAAGGAAAAGTATGGAATAGAAGAGGAAGATTTTATTTCAGCAGAGTTAGAGGCAGTTCCGGCAGGCCCTGCAAGAGATTACGGAATTGACAGAAGCATGATTATGGGCTATGGTCATGATGACAGAGTGTGCGCATATCCGT
>JAGAJD010000196.1 GCA_017626275.1 Lachnospira sp. | reverse complement strand
TATTTCTCCGGCTTCTGCCATACCAAACCAATACTTGTATCGTCATATGCCAGTGTAGGAACCTGTAAGTCCTTAATGTCACTACTTCCCTTTGTCTTGTCAAACAACGGGTTTTCCAACTCTTTCGTTCCGAAAGATTCGTCAGAAATCACCTTAAAAACATCGGCATTAACATATTTGTCATGTCCGTCTGTCGTTGGTAATCCCGCAGCTTTTGCTGTCAGGCATGAGAGGTTTACTGAACCCACTGCCATAACTGCTGTTAATCCAACTGCAATCGCTTTTTTGAATCTTCTCATACCGCTCCTTTCTTTATTCACCCTTTGATGAATAACTCCCTTTGATAAATATTTACCCAATAAAATGAATACATAAATATGCTGGTTTACGGCAATTCTTAAGCACTTTTATATAAACACTTTATTTAAGTCTAACTAAATAATACCTCTTTACACGGTTTTAGTCAATATTACATCATTATTCTTTTCGCTTTTTCAACACTTTGCACAATTTTTTATTTAAAAATGTGAAAAATTTGCGGCTTAATTTGTAATCTTTAACAATAAAAAATTCTCACAAATTTTACATAAGTTTACAGATATTTATTGTAAAAAAACAGATGACCTTTAAATCCAAAAGTCATCTGTTTTTCACACATTATTTTATTTTGCAAACGGAGAAAGCTCCAAACGTATAAAATATCCCTGATCATGCTCACATACAGGACAAACAAACGGTGCGCTCTCTCCTTCGTAAATATATCCGCAGTTAAGACAAATCCAGCCTGTCTTTACATCTGAAATATATAACTGATTCTGCTCAAGGTAATCGGCAAATTTCCCAAAACGGTCGCCATGAAATTTTTCAATCTCTGCAATCATGGTAAAGGCTGACGCAACTCTGTCAAAGCCCTCCTCCTTAGCCTTTGCCGCAAAATTCTTATACACATCGTCATGCTCTTCATACTCATTGTGCTGTGCCATTCTCAAAAGTTCCAATAAATTATCTGAAATATCTACCGGATAACCGCCGTCAACATGAATCGTCTCTCCCGCCATTTCTGTAAGAAACTTATAAAATATTTCCGCATGCTCTTTTTCCTGTTCTGCCGTATACAAAAACACCTGCTGAATTACCTGCTGCTTTTCCTTTTCCGCCTGAGCCGCCGCAAACGTATATCTGTTTCGTGCCTGACTCTCTCCCGCAAATGCCCTCATGAGATTATCCTTTGTTTCACTGTTCTTAAAATCCGCTGCCATAACAACCTCCTAAAATTCCGATATAATACGGTTATTCAGTTGTCATTATTGCCGCACTTTATTCATAATATCCACATTTTAATATAATATGAGTTTCTTCTTATTTAATAGTCGTCCAGAAATGAATGTCTCACCCCATTTGTCTTATACTCTAAAAATGTGTCTACGCTTACATTATGCAGGCTGTTAAAAATATTATACTCGACATCAGGATTTGTCTCTTTTAACTTTGCGATTATCCTCTTTGTTTCCATTCGTTTGGAATTACTGCTGTATTCACCTGTATTTTCTATATTTTCCGTAAAACGGCAGGCACACTGGATAAATTCCAGTCCGTTATAATCACGCCATGCAATAATATCTTCCTCACGAATCTCATATAACGGGCGAATCAGCTCCATACCCTCAAAATTCTGACTGTGAAGCTTCGGCATCATTCCCTGAATCTGCGCACCATAAAGCATACCCATTAAAGTCGTCTCAATCACATCGCTGAAATGATGTCCAAGCGCAATCTTATTGCAGCCCATTTCCTTTGCCTTTGCATACAGATTGCCTCTCCTCATTCTTGCACACAGATAACACGGCGACTTATCCGTAGAGTTTGCCGCATCAAATATCTGCGTTTCAAAAATTGTTATGGGAATCTCAAGCAGTCTGGCATTGCTCTCTATTTTCTGACGGTTGACAGGATTATAGCCGGGGTCCATAACAAGAAACTTCACTCCAAACGGAAAATCACTGAAGCGGTGAAGCATTTGCATTAATTTTGCAAGCAGCATGGAATCTTTTCCACCTGAAATACAGACACATATATTGTCATTTTCCTGAATCAGCTCATAGTTCTTAACTGCCCGTACAAAAGGTGTCCATATCTGACGCCTGTATTTTTTCATAATGCTTTTTTCTGCCATTTGTGCATATGTAAGTTCTTTCTGCTCTTTTTCCGCCATATCGCTCCTCATTCCCATTACATTTCTTCGTTATACTGTACTTCACCCGTCTCCGGATTAACACATATCCCATTAACCTCAAGATGTTCATCTATCTGAATCACAAGGTACTGCTTTCCATCTATCTCCATAGTCTCAACTAAATCAGTCCTGTTAGGATTTACTTTCACCACTACATCAGGTGTTTTTACCTCAAATTTTCTTGTTTCTGCAATATTTGCCGCCAAAAATCTGCCATTCTCTCCTGCTGCCATTTCAAACTTTTCCTCAAAATCCTGCAATCGTTCTTCTTTAACGCCGCTTTTTTCCAAAAGTTCCTTTACTTCCGTCTTGTTTAATGCAACAGGTTCAGGATTGCTCTTCTGCTCCTCAAGCATTTCATTTAAATTATCATGGATACTTTTCACCGTTTCATAGCTGCACTCGTCTCCTAAAGTCTCAGCTACAAGCGTCTGAAAGGTTTCTTTTTGATTGCCTGCGGGAAGCGGCACTTCACAATCAAGCACATAGCTTAAAAAACTCTGCTGAAAATCATCTGCATCCTTAGAATAAAACAGCACGCTGTCGCCGTCCTCGCTTCTTTCATTAAATGCAGGGAACAAAAATCCGATATCAGGCAAATCAACCATATGGCTCTGCTCCTGATTATGAAATGCATTATCCTCCTTATGATATCCCAATCCCGGCTTGGAAAGCGTCACATGACAAATACTGCACAGCAGATAATTATATACCTCGTCAGAAGCATCTTCCATATCAATACCGTCGCTTGTCCTTCCCGGAACATCGTATACCTGATTAATCAGAAGAATCAAAAAATTTCCCGGATAATTATACGAGGTAATCACCTTATCATAAAAATCATTTAAAAGCTTTTCGTCCTTTAACTCACTGTCTCTTAACTTATAAAGAAACGTTCTCGCTCCCTCATCTGCATACGAATCGGTGGTAAAACGCATATCTATCAGATTTTTGCCCTGTGTTCCCGAAAGCGTCTTTTTAAATATATCAAAATATTTGTGTTTTTCTTCCTCAGGAAGATTTAAAAATGTCTCACTAAACTGTGTAATCTTTTGTTTTTCTCCATCTACATAACAGCCGCACATTTTTAATATTCCGCAATCCTCCATGGTAAATTGCGATTTAATCTCATTAATCTCTTTTCTTATCATTGCAGTCCTCTCATACAGCCACATTACAGGCATAATTTTAATATTATTATATAATAACTGACTTTTCACTTATTATCAAGGTATGTACTTTTTTTAATACTTTGATATTTTTGTTTGACTTTTGGGAAAG
>JAGAJD010000195.1 GCA_017626275.1 Lachnospira sp. | reverse complement strand
TTGAGAGTGAGCATCTGTCCGATGAAATGCCGTCCGATGTGGATACTGTTATCCATGCGGCGGCGAGTGTCAAGCATTACGGCTCTTACGAATATTTTTATCGTGTAAATGTGCAGGGAACACGCCATGTATCGGCTTATGCAAAGCGTGTAAATGCAAGACTGATTCATATTTCCACGCTAAGCGTCAGCGGAAACAGCATGGCAGATGATTTCAGTGTGTACCGCTCAAAAGAGGAAAAGAAGTTTTATGAAAGTTCATTTTTTATCGGACAGCCGCTTGACAATGTGTATATACACAGTAAATTTGAGGCGGAAATGGCAGTGTATGACGCTATGCTTGACGGGCTTGATGCAAAAGTTGTAAGGGTGGGCAATCTGACTAACCGCAGTACCGATTATAAGTTTCAGCCGAATTACAAGGACAATGCCTTTCTTACAAGGGTAAAGGCGTGCCTTGAGTTTGGTCTTTTCCCTGATTATCTGGTGCCGCTCTATGCCGAATTTTCGACGGCAGACAAGACGGCAGAGGGGATTGTAAAGATTGCGCAGTATGCAGGGGAGCAGTGTGTATTTCATCTTAACAGTAACCGTCCGCTTTATTTTGAAGATATGTTTAAGATTCTTGAAAAGCTTGGCATTAAAATGAAGATTACGGACAGTGCGACATTTTACGGCGAGCTGCGCAGGACTTTAAAAACATCAGCCACAGAATATATATTTGAAGCATTTCAGAATGATATGGACGAGGACGGACAGCTTATCTACGACAGCAATATCCGCATTATGAATGATTTTACGGTGTGGTTTATGAAGAAAACGGGATTCGAGTGGAACGAGACGGACTATGAGTATATTCGGGGATATGTGGAATATTTCCGCAGGCTGGGTTATTTGGAGGTGTAGCGTGAAAAATCAGGCATATGAGTTGTATGAACTTCCGCAAATCAGGGATTTGAAGGATATGGTGTATACAAAAGCGAGGAATGTTCCTGAAAAGACGGCATTTACATTTATATATGGAAGGAATAAGCGCGGTTGTCGCACATACAGACAGTTTTGCGATGAGATGAATGAACTTGGAACATGGTTTTTTATGCACGGTTTTCGTGACAGACATATTGCGGTTATCGGTGAAAATTCTTATGAATGGCTGCTTACATTTTTTGCTGTGGCAAACAGTGGAAATGTGGCAGTTCCGATAGATAAGGAGCTTCCGAAGCAGGAAATCCGCAGGCTTTTAGACAAGGCAGATGTAACTGTCGTTTTCTGTTCAAAGGATTATCTTGATTTGGTGGAAGATTTAAATGAAATTGAAGTGTTTTCCTTTGCTGAAATGAACTCGTATCTTTTGGAGGGACAGCAGGGTATTCAAACCGGAATAAAAAGTTATCTTGAATATACGATAGACACAGATAAGACTTGCTGTATCATTTTTACTTCGGGAACATCAGGAGCAAGCAAGGGTGTAATGTTAAGTCAGAAAAATCTTGCTTTTGAAATTAACAATACATGCAGATTATTTGTTCTTGAGGGAAATACAATAGCGCTTCTTCCGTTTCATCATGCGTTTGGTCTGGTGGTTGGAGTTTTTATGGTATTTAATTATGGCTACATAATTCATATCAACAGAAGCTTAAAAAATGTTTCCAAAGCATTAAAGGAATCAAAGCCGCAGACTTTATTTGTAGTTCCGCTGTTTGTTGAGATGTTTCATAAGCAGATTTGGGAGACTGCGCGGCAGGGCGGAAAGGAAAAGCAGTTGAGGTTTTTGATGTCTTTGAGCGATATGCTGCTTAAAATGGGTATAGATATCCGCACAAAATGTTTTGCAGCGGTGCGTGAAGCATTTGGAGGAAATATAAAATATATTATCAGCGGCGGCGCTGGAATTTCGACATTTTATATCAGAGAGTTCAGAAGCTTCGGCATAGAGATTCTTAACGGATACGGTACAACCGAATGTTCGCCGTGTGCGGCAGTTAATCGCAATTATCATCATAAGGACGGTACAGTTGGACTTCCTGTACCCGGCACTAAGATAAAAATCGCAGAGGACGGAGAGGTGCTTATTTGGGGCGGTCATGTTATGCAGGGTTACTATAAGGATTCAGTTTCGACAGGTGAGGTGTTAAACAACGGCTGGTATGCGACAGGTGATATCGGTCATTTGGATAAAGACGGATTTCTTACTCTTGTCGGACGGAAGAAGAATCTGATTATTCTGAGTAACGGCGAAAATATTTCACCCGAAGAGTTAGAGCAGGATTTTTTGAAGAATCAGGCAGTGCGTGAGGTTGTCGTGTATGAGAAAGACGGGGTTATCGCGGCGGAAATATATCCTGACGAAGCCCATATGCACGACTTTGCTTATTTTAATGAAGTAATGCGTACAGTCAACAATGGCAGACCCATGTATAAGCAGGTTTCACGGGTATATCTTCGTGACACGGAGTTTGAGAAAAATACGAGCATGAAGATTATACGATATAAGAAATAGCAGATATTAGGAATGGAGATTAAGATGAGAGACAAAATAGTTGATATTTTATTGGAGTATACACAAGCAGAAAGAGAGGATATTACATCGGAGACAGCACTGATAGCGGACTTGGGGCTTAATTCCCTGGATATTATGAATCTTGTGTCGGCGTTTGAAGATGAATTTGATATTGAGATTCCGGACAGAATTATCCCCGGATTTGTTACGGTGGGGGATATTGAAGCTTATTTGTCGGAAATGTAATATTAAAAATTTGAACCAGTCAGTGCGGAATGTTCCGGGCTGATTGGTTTTTTATCATATAGGAAACTACATATCCTATATGATAAAAAACTCCGGGGTGCGCACTCCGGCGGAGATGAATTATGTTGCTTAAGCAACCCGCCGCAGGCGGAGAATTCTGCTTAGCAGAATTCTTTCTTAAGTTTAGCAGGTATAAATATTAAAAATATATAAAAAGTCACAAATGGTATTGAAAATACAAAAATATTATGTATAATGAGTATATAAATAATATTTTTAGAAATGATAACGGAGGTAATTTATTGACAGAAGAACAAAGGAGCAGACTGGACACAGATGAGAACCGTAAAGCTGCGATTGCAGCATTAAATTTGACCGGAGATATTTTTATGAGTGTTGCTTTAGAAGATATTCCTGCTTGTGAGTATGTGCTGAGAATACTCATGAATATGCCGGATTTGAAGGTTATTAAAGTAAAGACACAGTATAGTATCCGTCAGGTAGGAACACATTCCGTTGTACTTGATGTTCTGGCAGAGGACGAGGCAGGGAAGCTGTATGAGATTGAAATGCAGAATGAGGATAAGGATAACCATGTAAAGAGAGTGAGGTATATTACGGCA
>JAGAJD010000194.1 GCA_017626275.1 Lachnospira sp. | reverse complement strand
ATGTAGAATGTGAAAGTATTCCGAATACACACATTGCAATCCGTATGGTGGAATATGATTTTCATATTGCGCTGTCTGATATGGAAGCTGTCACGGTAGGTAAGACAGAAGCGGAAAAATGCGGTGCAGACTATGTGCTGCGGTTTCCAAAATCTGCGGTGCTTTATCTGCGGCATAACAACAGTACGAAAGAGATGCTGTGTGTGCGTATGCTACTGCCGGACGGAACGAAGGCTGATTACCGCATACCAGCGGTGAAGGTACAGGAATATACAAAGAAAGAGATTTTGGATAAGAGACTGTTATTTCTTATTCCGTTTTACATACTGCGTTATGAGAAAGAGTTATCACAGATAAATGAGTCGGAAGAGAGATTATATGAGCTGACGCAGGATTATAAGAGTATTTATGAATATTTACAGGAACTGGAATCAGGCAGGGAGCTTAGCGAGAGTTATCTGTGTAATCTGATACAGTTGACACAGGAGCTGGTAGAAGTTGTGGCAGAAGAAGCCGGGAATGTGAAGAGAGAGGTGAATACTATGGGCGGAAAGGTATTGGAATTAGAAAGCGAGAGACTGATTAAGATAGGCATGGAGCGTGGAATAGAACAGGGTATGGAATGTGGCATGGAACGTGGAATAGAACAGGGCATAGAACGTGGCATCAAACAGGGATTGGCTCAAAAATACGAACAGGTAACAAAGAGCATTTTAGGTGTAATGAATAAGTTACATTTGTCTTTTGAAAAAGCGTGTGAAGTATGTGATGTTCCGTTGGAAGAATATGAGACGTACAGAAAGCTTGTTGACGAGGCAGAAAAATAATCAGTATAATGTGAAATGCAGCATGACGGTTTGGAGTGAAGTCCAGGCAGCCATGCTGTTTTTGATTGTGACATTAAAAGAATGATAGCAAAGCAGTAAAAGTTAACATTGACAATGGTAATATATGGTGATAATATAGTGATATCAAAATGATATCACAAAGATATGGGAGCCGTTAAAACAACATTGAAATGTTTTGACAGCGGATAGGAGGACATTATGGGAAGCAAAGAAATTATTGAAAAGGAATTAAAGCCAAAGAGCGGTCTGGGAATGTTGGCGGCAGTGATTATTTTGCTGATTGCCGATGTTGCAATGTATATTGGCTGCGGTTTTGCATTTGCAGCGGAGGGATATGTATTGGGAACAGTTCTTGTGGTTGCGGCGAGTCTGTTAATTATTGTGTGGTGCATACTGCTTGCAGGATTTAAAGTGGTAAAGCCTAAGGAAGTACATGTGCTTACTCTTTTTGGAAAGTATCACGGTACTATTAAGAACGAGGGATTTTTCTATGTTAATCCATTCTGCAGTGCAGTTGTTCCGGTAACTAACAGTGAGGCAATTAGTGTGAATCTGAAAACAACGGCAGAAGGAAATGTAAATATTGCGGCAGGACAGAGAAAGAGAATTTCATTAAAGACAATGACGCTTATTAATACAAAACAAAAGGTGAATGACGCACTTGGAAACCCTATTATTATCGGTGCTAATGTAATATGGAAGGTAGTTAATCCGACAGCGGCAGTATTTTCTGTTGAGAATTATACGGAATTTTTATCAACACAGTGCGATTCTATTATAAGAAATGTAGCAAGACTGTATCCATATGATTCTATGGAAGATGATAATGCTGAGAAGACCTTGCGCGGAAGCAGTGTTGAAATTGCAGACGGCATGAGAAAAGAGCTGCAGGAGCGTGTGGAGTCCGCAGGTCTTGAAATTATAGAGGTGAAAATTACACATTTGTCTTATTCGGAGGAAATTGCAGCGGCAATGCTTCAGAGACAGCAGGCGGAAGCTGTTATTGCGGCAAGGCAGAAGATAGTAGAGGGTGCTGTGAGCATGGTAAAGATGGCTATCGACCAGCTTGGCGAGGAAGATGTTGTGGTGCTTGACGAGGAGCGTAAAGCAGCTATGGTCAGCAATCTTTTGGTAGTGTTATGCGGCAATAAGGACGCACAGCCTATTGTAAACAGCGGAAGCATTTATTAAGGTTTATGAAAGAAAGATTGATTTATGGATAAGGAAATAAAAGCGGAGGAGTTACAGGTACGGGAAGAAAAGCTTGAGCAGCGTCTTAAGAGAATAGAAGAACTGGAAAAAGAGGCTGATAAGCGCCAAAAACAGCTTAAGGAGAAAGAAAAAGCAAAGAAGCAGGTGCTTTTAAGACTTGCTCCGTCGCTGTGGAACGACCTTGCACAGTGGGCGGAGGAAGATTTTCGCTCTATTAACGGGCAGATTGAGTATTTGCTTTCCGAGGCGGTAAGTAGACATAAGGACAGATAGAGATTTGAAAACAACTTTTACAAATTATAAAAGTATAAGTTTTGCGAAAGTTGCTAATTTAATAATAATTGCATAATAACATTTCTTTGAGCTATCTAAAATATGTTTAAAATTCATAAAAGTGCTTGACTTTATAAAAATATAGAATTATACTACCTTTAACAACGTTAAGGACTTTTGTGAAATCATTTTTAATAAGGGAGGTTCATTAGAATGAAAAAAATGAAAAAAATTTTGGCATTGGCGTTGGCTTTTGTCTTGGCGGTGACTATATTGCCGATGGTAGGAAGCAAAGAGGCAAAAGCGGCAAGTATACCTGGGTATTATAGGTGGTACATGGATCGTAGTGGAAAAAGCCAATTTGTTACAGAAGGAACTCCAGTTGTTTCAGGGTTGACTGGCTTTGTGGTACCATCGGGAAATTCAACATTATATGCATCTGACTATACAAATGCAATTGTTGAAGGTAAAGCAAAATATATATCGGTTACAAGTCATGGTGCAACAAATAAATACGAGCGTTCTTGTAGACTTAATGATGGTACTTATGTTACATTTACGGCACCATGTGACGGAACGATAGAAATGTGTTATAAGCCGGGTGGAAAAAATAATCAAAAAAGTACATATTTAACAGTGAATGATGAACAGGTTGGAGAAACTATAACGTTAGATACAGATAAAGGGAGTACTTACTCATATTTGGCAGCAGATGAAAAGTGGGTGTATGAGATGTCTGTTGAAGAAGGTGAGTCATATAAAATTGCTGCACCTAATGATATAGCGCTGTCGCAGATTATATTTGAGCCATCTCCTGTCAGTGCGCTCGGTGCATCTTATCGTAATGCAACAGATGAATATACAAATGGTATTCGTTTTGGTTCAACAATAGATAAGACTAAAATAGATTATAACAATGTAACAGAGAGTGGTACATTAATTGCCAGAAAGACTACAATTGATAGTAATTGTGTAACATAATTAACGATGGCTTCAGTTGGTAAAGTATGTTTAAAAGT
>JAGAJD010000193.1 GCA_017626275.1 Lachnospira sp. | reverse complement strand
GTACCTGGACAATATACAGGTCACCATGATAAATTATAGTTAGGTACCTTAATAAATCGTTGAAAACCGGAGGCAGAAATGGAAGACGTTGAACTTTTAAAACTGTTAAATGAATGTGCACACTATCTGCATTATAAGAAACCCGCATACAGAGGACGCTCTAAGGCGCTTCATCATCTTATTGATGAAGGTGCATTGTCGCAGCGTAAGCTCATGGAAAGGATGGATATAAAAGCTGGTTCAATGAGTGAACTTCTGCATAAAATGGAAGTGGACGGGTTAATCGAAAGAAAACGCGACACAAATGATAAAAGAAATGTGCTTGTTAATATAACGGAATACGGAAAACAGCAGCTTTCATGCTATGATGACGAGAGAAAACAAAGAGCAGAGGATACATTTGAGGTTTTAAGCAGTGGGGAAAAAGATGAGCTTGCTGATATGCTCTCAAGGATGCTTGCAGACTGGAAAAAGAAATGGACTGTGGAAACGACACATGACGAGCAGCATAGAATGCTGAATCACCGAGTGGTCTGAACGGAGGCAGAATTGAAAAAATATCTTAAATACATAAAACCATATGCAAAATTTTATATAACAGGGCCAATATTTATGCTGGTAGAGGTGCTGGGGGAGATACTTCTTCCGTGGTTTCTGGCAAAAATTATAAATATCGGAGTTGTAAATCATGACGTGCCTTTTATAATTGCAACGGGCGCAGTAATGGTTGTTACAGCGATTTTTATGGCTGTCGGAGGTATACTTGGTGCATACTTTGCGGCAAAAGCTGCGATGAATACGGGAACAGACCTTAGAATGGCGCTTTTTGAAAAGATACAGAAATTCTCATTTAAAAATATTGATGATTTCAGTACAGGTTCGCTGGTCACAAGACTTACCAATGACATCACCCAGATACAGAATATGATAATGCAGACACTGCGCACATGCCTGCGTTCACCGGGAATACTGATAGGCGCAGTGATTATGGCATTTGTAATGAATGCAAAGCTGGCATTAATACTTCTTGTAGTAATTCCGCTGATTGTGATGACGGTAGCAGTCATCATGAAAACAGCATTTCCGCGATTTGATGCAATGCAGACAAGGCCTGATAAGCTGAATTCCTGCATACAGGAGGGACTTGTCAATATCCGCGTGATAAAGTCATTTGTGCGTGATGAGTATGAGGAGGCTAAATTTGACGACAGAAGCGGAAAACTTGCCGAATATACGATAAATGCGATGAAGACAGTTATACTTCTGGCACCGCTTATGGCGCTTATAATGAATATGGCAATTGTGGCTGTTGTATGGATGGGCGGCAATATGATTATTGCCGGGAATATGCCTGTAGGCAACCTGACAGCATTTATTAATTATATGACGCAGATACTTTCGAGCCTTACAATGCTTTCGATGGTATTTCTTAACAGTACGCGTGCTGTCGCCTCTTTGAAGCGTATTGACGAAGTGCTTGAGGCCAAAGTGGATTTGAATGATGATAATGCATTGTACAAGGATAAAAAGGTAGAAAAGGGTGATATTGAATTCAGAAATGTTTATTTTAAATATTACAAAAATTCAGATGAATGGGTTCTGAATAATATAAATTTAAAGATTTCAGCAGGACAGACAATTGGTGTTATAGGTTCGACCGGATGTGGCAAGAGCACGCTGGTTTCGCTGATTGCAAGGCTTTATGATGCAGACGCCGGGGAAATACTTGTTGATGGAATCAATGTACGCGACTATTCCATGAAAAATCTGCGCGACGGCGTGGGGATGGTGCTTCAGAAAAATGTCCTGTTTTCAGGTGATATCATGGATAACCTGAGATGGGGAGATGAAAATGCATCAGAAGAGGAGATAATAGAGGCGGCAAAAAATGCCCGGGCTGATACATTTGTACAGACATTTGAAAAAGGCTATGAAACGCAGCTCGGTCAGGGAGGCAATAACGTGTCGGGCGGACAAAACAGCGCTTATGTATTGCAAGAGCACTGCTTAAGAAGCCGAGAATACTCATACTTGACGATTCAACAAGTGCTGTGGATACGGCAACTGAAAAAAATATAAGAAATATGTTGCATACAACACTTAAGGACACAACAAAGATAATTGTATCACAACGAATCTCATCAATAACAGACGCCGATATGATAATAGTAATGGATAACGGCAGGATTATTGGTATGGGAACACATAGTGAACTTATAAAGTCGTGTGAAATGTACTGCGATATTAACAGATTGCAGACATCACAGAAATGAGGTGGATATGGCCGGACCAACAGGAATACCGGGAATGAGAGGACCGGGAGGAGGTGCAGGGCATGCCAATATGAGAGGCAGGGCTGCAAAGCCAAAGAACATGAAAAATACAATTTTAAGGCTTATGAAATATATGTCAAAGACCAAAGCGGCACTTGTGGCAGCGATTTTTGCGGCTGTTGTAAGTACGGTGTGTAATCTGGCAGCTTCATACATGATTCGTCCGAT
>JAGAJD010000192.1 GCA_017626275.1 Lachnospira sp. | reverse complement strand
GCAGGTCAAATCCTGTTCCGTCCTTTCTTACATCTGCGGGAGAAATATTAATCGTAATTCTCTGGGGTCTTAATTCATACCCTGAATTCTTAAGCGCAACCCTCACACGCTCTTTCGCTTCTTTAACTTCCCCTGCGAGATAACCTCCCATATCAAACACCGGAAGCCCTTTTCCGACATCAACCTCCACATTTACCATATATGACGACAGTCCCTCCATCGCCACGCTGTTTACCCTGCAAAACATAAATATTACCTCCAGTACATTTTATATTTTTATAATAAATATATTATATCTATATTTATATTTTGTCAAGTAATATAAAACAAAATAAAAACAGCAGTACCATATAACTACGATACTGCCACTCTCTAATCCCGGTAAATATATATTTAACGTATAATCTCCCGCTCTGCCTTTACATCATCTTTAGACTGTCCATAGGAAAGTCTCTGATAGACAACCGCCTTAATAAGTTTTAAATCATCACTGTCAAATAAATTGCGTGACTGCCTAAGAATATTTGAAAACTGCTTTTTAACCGTCTGAGCATTTGCACTGTTCATTGTAGTAAGCACAAGGCACCCCATTTTTGCTGCCTGTACCGCCGTATATGCAGCCTGCGGTGAATTAAGTTCTCCTATCGCAAGTACGTCCACAGCCTCATGCATAATATCCGTCAGCGCACACGAATAATCTGCCGTATCTCTTCCGATTTCACGACGGCTTACAATACCCTGACCATCAGGAATTTTCTGCTCTATCGGCTGTTCTAAAGTCATCAGATGCACAGGTCTTTCAGACACAATCATCTCAGCCATCATGGCAAGCGTTGTAGTCTTGCCGCTTCCCTGTCTTCCCGCTATAACAATTATTCCCTGTTCTTCACGGCACAACTTCTTAAGCTGCTCATCATCACCCTTAAAATCAGAAAATGGTGTGATTACCCTTATACAGCCTGCAGGATATCCCATTCTTTCATATATATGTATGCGGAAACGCCCGGCAGACTTAATATCAAGCACAAAATCCACGCTCTTGTTTTTGCGATAACTCTCCTGCTGGGAATCGTCCATTATATCTAAAAGAATTTTTTCTGCCTCTTCCTCCGATATATCAGGATAATCCAGCTCCATAATTTTTGTGTTTACCGTTACTCTCGGCTTCATGCCTCCTGCAATCCATACATTGCATGCTCCAAGCTCCGCCGCCAGCTTTAATAACCGTTCTACAACCATCTCATTCCACCCCATTCTGCCGTGTTACTTTACCACGGCAATATCGTATGTTTCTTCTTTATTCATAATCTTTTCTTCAATTAAACTTTCATAATCTAAAGAACAGCTATATCTTTTGTCATTATTATCATGTATTATATCATATTTTCCGTCCGATGTTACATATCCGTCTGAATACTCAAACACAAAATAAACCGTTTCCCACGTATCGGAATTAGATACATTTGCCCTGCATACATAATACAGATAATTATCCTTTACCGCATCTGCCCCATCCCTGCGTTTGAGAAAATATATATACACAAGCTCTAAATCAGCCGCTGCTTCCACATTATCATTTCTTAAAAACTCATCGTTTCCTGACGCCTTATAAAGCATGCGGAAAGTATTGTCCTCGGTCTGTGAAACAATCGTGTCAAACACTTCCTCCTGAATTGCCGACAGCACAGACTCTTCAAGCTGTTCTTTATTTTCCGCATAAACACTTAATCCGTCTGCCGTTACCGGCACTTCTGTTTCATCAACAAGATAACCGTGTCGCCCAAGCTGTGCTTTATCAGCTTCACATCGTATCGTAATCGTATCGCCCTTTGCAATATTTTCCGCACGGTCGGCAGTAAATGAAAGTGTACTGAGGTATTCTTCTTCCCATTTATTTGTTACAATCACAAATGCCTTTGGACTTACCCCTGCAAATGTGACTTCCACCTGCGAAAACAAATCAAGCTCTGTCCCTTTTTCAATCCCCTGTGCCTTTATATTATACTTATTCTTTAAAAGAACTGCCCCTGCTTCCTTTGCCGCCTGCTCATCATAGTAAACCTTAACCGAAAGCTTATCGCCGTTTGCTATGTCCTCTTTGTCAACCTCTGCATATACAGAATCAGCAAATTTGCGGTACTTTGAAAGCTTATCGGTATCCTTTTCTTTCTTAGCGAGCTTTTCATAAAGCTTTTCCGAATCAACCACACACTCTGCCGCCGCATATCCGTTGGCACCACTGTACTGAATTGTAATATACTTCTCAGGATTAATTTTACCCGAACGCACGGCAAATACGATAATAAATACCACAACAGCCGCCAGAATAACAGCTCCTGCCGCCACAGCAGCCGGATTATTACGAACAAAAGCCTTTATTCCGCTATTATTTTTTCTTTCCTCTTCCTCACGCTTTCTCTGCTCCTCCATGGCTATCGACTTTTCCCGCCATTTTGCAAGCTTTATATCTACCGTTTTATCCTGCGACTCATTTTTACTCAGATTTTTTACTTTTTTTCTGCTCATTTGCCCTTCCTTTCACCTAAATACCAACTGCTCTCGTATACTTCTTTAAAAATTCAAGCTCCT
>JAGAJD010000191.1 GCA_017626275.1 Lachnospira sp. | reverse complement strand
CTTATATATAATGCCTATTTCGCTCCTGTTAAGCCGCACATTTTCAATAACTTCACTTGTCTTAGTCTCATGAACCGCAAACTCATATTCGTCCATTCCGAATTTTTTTGCCATTTGGATAAATGCTTCAACCGCAAATGTATAATGCTGCATGGAAACGCTGAATTTCTTTTTGGATACCGCATTTTCCACATAACGCTCTTCAATCAACCGGTAATGGTCTAACATCTGTCTCGCATATCCTAAAAACTCTTCGCCCTCAGGCGTGATAATAATTCCTCTGTTGGAACGGATAAATATTTCCGTATGAATTTCATTTTCCAAATCCTTTATCGTATTGGAAAGACTTGGCTGCGTGACAAATAGCTCTGCGGCTGCCTTATTCATGGACTTATGGTCTGCAATGGCAACCGCATATCGTAACTGTTGTAATGTCATATAACCTTTTCCTCTCTTTATATTCGTTACTTACTTTAATTATAACTATATCTTTTTGTTTTACAACCACTATTTATCATTCAATTTTTCCGCCCTCCACTACCAGGCTGTCTGCGCTGACGCTGTCTCCGTATACAGGTGCTAAAGTTTCCTCAAAAGCTTTATGGAAAAACTGTTCTGGTTCAAGTGCGGCAATTTCGTCATTAATCCAGTCTAACAGCTCCGCATTTCCCTTTTGAACTGCCGGAGCTATGGAATCAAGGCTTCCTACTGATTCAACGCCCACCGTAAAGCCTTTATTCTGAAGCGCCCATGCAAGCACCTCCGTATTGTCCGTTGAAAATGCATCGCCTCTTCCGTCTGAAAGTGCATCATACGCTTCCTGATATTCATCAAACTTTAAAAGCTTAATTTCCGGGTGATTTTCTCCAAAATATGTCTCCGCCGTCGTTCCCTTTACGACAATAAGCGTTTTTCCATTCAACTGGCTTACATCAGTAATCAACGCATTATCAGGCGATACTATTCCAAGTGCCACCTTCATATACGGCAGAGCAAAATCCACTTTTTCCGCTCTCTCCTTTGTTACCGTAAAATTGGCAAGAATAATGTCTACCTTTCCTGACTGTAAATATTCCACACGGTTGGCAGCCTCAACATAAACAAATTCTACTGCGTCCTCACTTCCAAGCATATCCTTTGCAATTCTTTTCGCAAAGTAAACATCATACCCCTGAACCTCCCCGTTTTCATCGACATAACCAAACGGATTTTTATCGCTGAACACGCCTATCCTGATTTTTTTGCTGCTCTTTATTTCCTCAAGGCTTCTTGCCGTCGTGCTGTTTGCAGCCTTTTTCCTGCCGTTGCCCGTTGTGCAGGCTGTTAAAGCTGACAGCACAGCCACTACTAATAATAAGCATAATAATTTTTTTCTCATATTTTCCTATCCCCTTTTTATTGTTAAATTTTTGACGTTTCATAATCGAAAGTATTAAGAAATTTTTTTGCCCTTTCTGTCTTAGGACATTCAAAAAATTCCTGCGGTGTTTCTTCCTCCGCAATCTCCCCATTATCTAAAAAGATAACCCTGTCTGCAACTGCCTTTGCAAAATTCATCTCATGTGTGACAATAATCATTGTCATGCCCTCCTTTGCAAGCTCCAAAACGACCTGCAAAACCTCACGAACCATTTCCGGGTCAAGTGCCGCCGTTATTTCATCTAACAACAGTACTTCAGGATTCATAATAAGCGACCTCACTATGGCTGCCCTCTGTTTCTGTCCTCCTGAGAGCTGTCTAGGATACACATTCTTTTTTTCCAGAAGCCCCACACGCTCAAGCAGCTTTTCTGCTTCCCGATTTACCTCCTCCTTTTTTCTCTTTTGCACAATGACAGGTGCTAATATAATATTTTGAAGCACTGTTTTATGCGGAAATAAATCATAGCTTTGAAAAACCATGCCTATTTTTTCACGATACTTATGTATATCTTTTTTATCTAAACCTATCGGCTTTCCTGCAAGCAGTATTTCGCCGGAATCTATATTTTCAAGCAGGCTTAAGCACCTTAAAAATGTACTTTTGCCGCACCCGGACGGGCCTATAATCACTACCACCTCGCCCTTGTTAATTGAAAAATCAATGTCTTTAAGCACCGGATTCTTACCGTCAAATGACTTGGTTAGTCCTACCGTTTTTAATATTGAATCTCCCATTTCAGCCTCCATTCTATACTTTCAGCCTTCTCTCAAGAGCTGACGATAATTTTGATATTGGATAACACACTGCAAAATACAGTAAAAATATAGTTCCGTATATCCACAGTGCCGCTTTGGGATTATCGTATCTTGACGCATCTATAATCTGCTTTCCGACCTTTACCACTTCAACCACTCCGATAAGCACTACAAGAGATGTCGTCTTTATCATTCTTGTCAAAAGATTAACTGCTGACGGGAGCAGTCTTTGAAATGTCTGCGGCATAATAATATTTACATATAGCTGAAGCTTAGAAAGTCCAAGACTGTATCCGCTCTCATACTGGTGCTTCGGAATGGAAATCAATGCACTTCTGACTAAATCCCCCATCTCGGCAGTTCCCCAAAATGTAAATACTATGACCGCCGCCGTCTCCCCCGATATATCCGCACCAAAATGTTTTGCTGCACCAAAATATACAAGAAACAGCAGCACTAGCTGCGGCATGATTCTTACAATTTCAAGATATACCCTGCATAGAAATTTGATTATTCTGTTCTTTCCTGCCATAACACAGCCAAGCAGCAGCCCCAGAATAACCGAAAACAGCATTGATATAAGCCCCAGCTTTAATGATATCCAAAGCCCCTTTAAGAGTCTCTCAAAGTTAATACCCTCAAACAGAACCTGTATTCCCAAATCCTGCATATCTTACCCTCCTCTCTATCCACGAGCTTATAAACGATATCGGAAGCAGTATTATTAAATAAGAAATGACAAGCATAAGCAACGCCTCATCAGTTTTATAATACAAACCGATTAAATCTTTTGTGACATACATTAAATCCGCCAAAGCCACAGCACTGAATACCGAAGTTTCTTTTATAAGAAAGATTACATTTGCACAGAATACAGGTACACTCGTTGCTACCGCCTGCGGTATTATGATTCTTAAAAATGTCTGTCTTTTTGTCATTCCGAGACTGTACGCCGATTCCCGCTGGACATTCGGCACGCTGTCTATCCCTGTGCGAAACGCTTCCGCCATATAACTTCCACCCAGAAAAATCAATCCGATAATGCCGCAGCTTCGTGAACTTAACACTATTCCCATTTTAGGGAATCCAAAATACAGGAAAAATAACTGTATTATTAACGGCGTGTTTCTTGACAGCTCAATATACATCTGTACAATACGATACAGTACGGGTATTTTTAATTCTTTTATCAGACAACATATAAGTCCAACTGCAAAAGCACCGATTATTCCATATGCAGATATTTTTATTGTTAATTCTGCCGCTTTCACATACATCAGAGCATATTCAGCCATAAATCCGTAATCCATGATGACATCACTTCCCCACATATAACCTACTATTATATATATGCGGATTTTTATAATTGGGGATAAAAAAACGGCTTTTGCCTCACAGATTAGTAATCCGTAAAGCAAAAGCCTCTATTTATTATTTTCTGTTACATGCTTTCCCGCA
Organism: Lachnospira sp.; assembly: GCA_017626275.1. Taxonomy (GTDB): domain Bacteria; phylum Bacillota; class Clostridia; order Lachnospirales; family Lachnospiraceae; genus Lachnospira. The sequence continues at coordinate 4,242 of JAGAJD010000191.1, read as the reverse complement.
AAATTGTTTTGACTTTTTATTTTGTCTTAACATATTCATTAATAGGTCTTAACATAAACTCGTTATACGGGAATTTGTCTGTTGTCACATAGCCTGCCGGAGCATCGATAAGCTGCGCAATACGGTTTACAAGCGTTGCACATGTAAGCTCAACGGTTGCCGGACGGTTTACGATACTTGTTGTGTCAGGCTCGCCATATAATGTCCATTCATTTTTATCAAATTCTTCCGGTGCATATACCTTGCCGACACATTCTGTCTCTAATGTGATACCCTCTGCAGTCTCTGTCGTCACGATAGCACGCATACCTGTTGCATCGCCTGCCTTGATTGTAGCACCCAAAGTCTTTGAGTAAAGGTCTGTCGGCCATGTGCAAGGCACACATTTCTGGGTCTGTGAGGTAACTGTGAGTCCGAGCTTGCTTGCAAGCCAGCCGTTCTGATTCCACATATAAGACGGTACATACTCGCCGCTTTCCACCTTTTCTTTAATCTCGTCAGAAGACCATTTGTTGCATGTTCCGATTTTTTCCTCAAATTCGTCTAATGAAAGACCTGCGCCATGTCCTTCCGCAAGAGCGATTCCATAGTCTTCTACATCATACCAACTGCTGCCCACGATTTTTTTCACCTCAAAAGAAGAACCCATAAGATTAGTAACCATTGTTCCCCAGAATAAATCGCAGTAGCCTACACCTGTAAGCGTACAGCCGCCTTCTTTTGCAAGTGCATCTAATTTAGCTGTTAATGCCGGTGAAGAATTCCAAGGATAAAGTGCTTCCTCGCATGTTGTGATTGCATTTACACCATTTTTTGCACAGATTGTAAAAATATCCTCAAGCTCTGCTACCGTGCTTCGTGTTGCAATAATACATACGTCCGGTTTTAATTCGCTGATTACCTTTTCTGCCTCTGCTGCCGGTGTAACAGATACTCCGACTACCGGATAATCATTTCCTATAATCTCACTGACATCTTTCCCGAATACAGCCGGATTCATGTCAAATGCCGCAACTAACTCACAGCCCTTTTCAATAGCATAACGCATAAGCCAGCGGCTCATTCTTCCACAACCATACTGTACATACTTAACTTTACGATCCATAAATTTTACCTCCTATGAAACTTTATTCGTCTCTTTGTTATATTTTTATCATAGTGGTTATTGTTGGTATAAAGTCAAGCATTTTTTTACTAATTTTCAAAAACAACCGGAATCTGGATTTTACTGAAAATATGTCGCTTCTTTTCCTCTAATACAGGAAAATCGATAATCGCCTCGCAAAGATAATCCCCCGCTATTTTATAACCGTTTTGTTTTATGTAATCCAGCAATTTTGCTGCATTTTCTGCCTCTTTCGCAAAATCATCACAGCACAGGCACACATAAGTCGCCGCCGGAATGACTTCACACTGCTCATTAAGACTGTTCTCGTCCACAAAAAGAAATACTTCCTTTGAAGATATCTTATTTTTTTCCAACTGCTCCTGCCTGATAATCGTACCAATATTGCAGAACAGGGACAACGGAATATCATGGCTTACAAGGTGCTGCTTTAACTGTCTTAGCATATATTCATATCCCGCCTCGTCCTGCTCAAAAAAATCCTGCTCACAGGTACAGCTATATATTCTTCTTTCCGCCTGATACTCCAAAAAAATCTGTCCGTTTTTTGGAAGTGCTTCGTACTTTTTGTAGTTTTCCAATACCCTTATCAAAGTATTTCTTGCCTGCGAAAGCTGACGTAGGCGGCTGTCAATATCTTCTGCCTGTGCTTCAAGATTCCTGCGGATTACATTGGCGTCATTACTGTCAAGCATATCCCGTATCTGCTTTAACGTTAAACCGTACATTTTCATATTTTGAATCAAATCGATTCTTGCCGACTGCAAAATATGATAATAACGATAGCCGCTTTTTAAATCAACCTCCTGTGCCTTAAGAAGTCCTTCCCTGTCATAAAGACGCAGCGTCTGCTCTGAAATATGATTTAACTGTGCCATCTGACCTATTGTTAATCTCTGTAAATCCATATGCAAACCTTATCCTTACTATAATGTTTTATTTTATTACTGCATTGACATAACTGATATGTTCAAATGCGGTTAATCCGTCTTCCCGCCCTTTAAAATAGTTTTCCTGAATGTCCTCAGTGGTCAGCAGTTCGTAAATAAGAAATTGATGCTTTTCGAGCAGCTTTTCAAGCTGTTCATAGCTAAAGCAGGTCTTCATCGGCTCTCCTCCTGCTGCCGCCATTGCAATCATATTCTGCACACGTTTTATATCAGAACGAAACAAATTCTCATCTGCATAATCAAAAACAAGAGAACTTCCCTCCGCCGATAAACCAGCAACACTGTCAAGCATTTTCTCAATCTGCTCCAACGAAAGATAATAACTTACGCCAAGCCATGAAAAAAATGTCTTCTTAGACGGGTCAAAACCTGCCACTAACAGCTTTTCATTCAGATTATCCGTAGAAAAATCGACAGGAACATAGCTCAAATTATCGGATATCTCCAAAGCTGCCATTTTAATGCGTTCCTTTTTATCTGCCTGCGTCAGTGGGTGGTCAACCTCAAAGACCTTATATTTTCTCATAAAATCAGGCTCACGAAAAGCAAATGTATCCATTCCCGCACCAAGAATCACATATTGCTCTGTTCCTGTGTGCATGGCTGTCTTTAAGCTGTCCTCACAAAATCTTGCACGTGCAAGAGGTGTAGGCGCTATCTGCGTATTTACAAGATACCTTAATGCCGCTTCATCACTTGCAAATGTGCCTTTTTTCTCCGGTGCAAAAAAATCAATGCCCCCAAGTATATAGCTGCCTATTGATTGATACTCTTCGTCCGTCATAAGTTCTTTCGCCTTAGTATCTGCAAATATAGGATTTTTCTCATTTTCTGCATGAAATGCCCTGCCAAATGAAGACATCAGTGCAGTTATACTCGCTTTGTTGTTCATAAACTTCCCCTTCCTTAAATAAATACCTTATTAAATTCAAATTGTGACCTCAAGAATGGAATTAATAATCTGCTTAAAACCATATTCCAGAAAATCATTTTCCGTAACTCCAAACTGCTTTGAAATATATTTTCCTTTTGTCTTCGTAAGTGCTACCAGTGATGTTATACCCGACCACATGACATATACCGTCATCATCGGAATAACGTCTTTTCGCACAATGCCGCTTTCTTTCCCCTTTTCAATAAATTTTGCAAGCAGTTCGTTTATCTGTGTACCCAAAAACATAATATGCTTTACGGTATCTGACGTATCTGCAAAATCAATGTCAGCCGTCTTCGCTTTATTTACATTTTCCAAAGAATGAGGACATTCGTCCTGATACTTCTTCATCGCTGCACATACTGCCATATATTGAGAAATAAATTCCCCGTCAGGTCTCACAGCTTCTTCAATCTCATGCTTTAATAAAATCAATCCTTTTTCAATGATATGATGCAAAATATCCTCTTTACTCTCATAGTACGCGTAGATAGTACGTCGGCTGTATTCGGACAATTTTGAGATATCTTCTATTGTTGTCTGCTCATATCCTTTTTCCGAAAAAAGAGTTTCCGCCGCTCTCATAATCTCTTCTCTGTGCAGCGCTGCAACTGCTTCTTTTTTGTTTTCTCTCCCCATAAAACACCTCTGTTCTATTTAGTATACTCGGAGTGTACTAAATAATGAAAGTATTGTCAATACTGACAATACTTTCAAATTATAATTATAAAAGCATACTACTTCTACAACCTTTTTTACTTAAAATTTATGCCTTAAAATGCTCAATAATTTTCTCAAGCTGTTCTACCAACTCCTTATTACTGTCTGACTGTCCTTGAATTTTATCCGCAATCTTAGAAGTATTCATATTCTTACCGGCAATCATTCCGATGGCAATTCCATTTTCATGAGTAATCTCTTTTACTGAATAAATACCTTGAGAAATCTCTTTAAGTGAATTTCTTAAATTACATGTGGACTTATCAAGATTCATAATATTTTTCTGAATCATTCCTACTGCATCACTATACTCATTTGACTTCTCTGCAAACGAGCCAAATTGCCTCATTACAGTCTGCTCCATAAATTGCATAATTGTATCAAAGCAGTTACGAACCTCTTCTACGCTTTCATTAATATTCTCACACATCTGCAAAATCTCTGAAGCAGTTGTTGTCGTTGTTCGTGCCAATTCTCTAACTTCATTAGCCACTACTGCAAATCCTTTTCCT
>JAGAJD010000190.1 GCA_017626275.1 Lachnospira sp. | reverse complement strand
TACCATACACATAGGTATTATTCATCCGGCGTCCTGTTCCCCCTGTAATTCTTTCCATAATAAATCCTCTTCATTTCTTTAGCAGGCATCTCCTATGTCCTGCTTAATTTATAATCTTCGTTCAAACACTCTCAGTTTTGAACTTTTTGCCCTTTTATTTTCCTGTAACTCTTCCTCTGATGGGACAATCGGTTTCCTTGTGACAACTATCCCTTTCGATTTCTTGCCGCAGACACATACCGGGAAGTCCGGCGGACAAGTACACGGATTTTCATTATTTTTAAATCTCGTCTTGACGATTCTGTCCTCTAGCGAATGGAAAGTTATTATACACAGCCTTCCTTCATCATTCAGCAGATTCGTAATCGTGTCTATTGACTCGTCCAGCACTTCAAGCTCTTTATTCAGCTCAATTCGTATTGCCTGAAATGTTTTCTTTGCAGGATGTCCTCCTGTGGCTCTGAACTTCAAAGGTATTGCCGCCTTAATTATCTCGTTCAGCTCAAATGTTGTCTCAACAGGCTTTACGCTTCTTGCCTCCACAATATGCTTTGCTATGTTCTTTGCAAATTTATCCTCACCATAATCACGTATTATACGGTAAAGTTCCCCTTCGGAATACTCGTTTACGATATCCCTTGCCGTCATGGACTGCCGCTTGTCCATTCTCATATCAAGCGGTGCGTCCTGCTTGTATGTAAACCCTCTTTCGGCTTCATCAAGCTGATAGGATGAAACACCTATGTCAAGCAGTATACCGTCTGCCCCTCTGACTCCAAGGCTTTTTAAAACCTTGTCCATATTGCAGTAATTGTCTCGTACTATTGTTACCTTATCTTTAAATTCAGCAAGTCTTTCGCCTGCAGCACGGATTGCATCTTCATCCTGATCTATTCCTATCAGTCTTCCGTTCTCTGAGAGTCTTTTTGCAATCTCATAAGAATGTCCGCCTCCGCCCAGCGTTCCGTCAACATAAATGCCATCCGGTTTAATGTTCAGATTTTCAATCGTTTCATTAAGCAAAACTGACTTGTGATTAAATTCCATTATTCGTCCTTCTTGTTACAATGATAAGCCCATACTCTCCAGATTAGATGCAACCTTACTGATATCAATCATATCCGGATTCATCTTCTCATCATATGTAGCCTTATCCCAGATTTCAATGTGGCTTGCCATGCCAACCAGAACGACATCCTTAGTAAGCTTTGCAAGCTCTCTTAATGATGACGGCAAAAGTATTCTGCCCTGCTTGTCTACCTCGCATGATGCTGCGCCGCCTAAAAAGTATCTTCTGAGCAATCTTGCGTCTGCATTAGTATTAGGGAGCTGGTTGATTTTTTCTTCAAACTTCTGCCACTCGGTATTGTCATATGCGATAAGGCATTCCTTATCAAAGCCCCTTGTAACAACAAACTCATCACCCAGAGCTTCACGGAACTTCGCAGGTACGATCAAACGTCCCTTGGAATCAATTGTATGATTGTATTCGCCCATGAACATATCAACATTTACCTTTGCGCTTTCTGCTGCAATCAGGAATAAAAATCTACCACTTTGTTCCACATAGCAACACTTTCACTCCACTTTCTACCACTTTATGTCCATATTATACGAAATCAGTAATAAAATCAAGTGTTTTTTGCAAAAAAATAAGGAGCAAATCCAGTATTTACCTAGCTTTGCTCCATTATCACTTTATATAGTTTTATTAATTATATAAGAACACTATATATAGTGTTCTTACATTTTAACTCTATTATTTTTCCAAATCTTTACAATCTTCTTTCACAATTTCTTCTATTATATTTATCTTTGACTCTTTTTTCCCGGTATCAGCTTTAACATTTTTCCCACTCATCATTCTGTATGTAAAAAATGTTGCCGACACTGCCATTGCAAGCAGTGATACCACTACCGATACAGGAATTGACGTTCCGGCAACAAGCAGTTTATCTGTACGAAGCAGCTCAATCCATGTTCTTCCCATGCCATATCCGAATAAATATACAAGAAATGTCTGACCATTGAATTTTTTGTATCTTGTGACACACAAAAGCACAACAAGCAGCACAATATTCCAGATACTTTCATACAAAAACGCCGGGTGTACCTGAATATAGGAGTCTCCGTCATACACGTAAGCATTAAGAAGCAAATCTCTGGTTACTCCATGTGCCTCAGACATCGGAATCTGCAATGCAAATATAGAATCCGTATATCCTCCGAATGCCTCTCTATTAAAGAAATTTCCCCACCTTCCGATTGCCTGTCCGATACACAGTCCTATACACGATGTATCAGCCATAAGCCAGAAGCTGCATTTTCTTACTTTCGCAAATACAGCCAGAGTAATTATCGCGGCTATTATCGCACCATATATCGCAAGCCCTCCGTCGCTCACCCCTGTAATAACTCTTAAAGGTGATGCCAAATAGTACTCCCAGTTAAAAAGGCAGTAATAAAGCCTTGCGCCTAATACGGAAAATATTATTGCAAATATTGTAAAATCAAGATAATCTTCAATATTCTGCTTTGTTTTTCTTGCAATAATGCATGCCGTAATAACTCCCACAATAATTGCAAGACCTATTATCACACCATAGTATGAGACTTCTGCGCCAAAGATTTCAAACGTCTGTCCCGGATGAAATTCAAATCCCAGATATGGAAAACGTATCGTTGTATTTTTCACACTAATCTCCATTCCGAGAACGATTTTTGTTCGAGGAACGCGCCGGAAATTTCAGATTT
>JAGAJD010000189.1 GCA_017626275.1 Lachnospira sp. | reverse complement strand
TTAACATACGCTATACCGACGGCATTGCCACCGTTGTCACGGGAGTGTCTCTAAACGTATTTACAATGGACAAAACCTTAGAGCATTACTTTGACTCATTTGTAAAAAACTTTCTCTTTGAGCATAATATTGATTTTGAAGAACAAAGTTAATATTTTTTTTAGAATTGATGAAATGCTGTATTTTTGCGGGGTTCAGGGTTCTTTGTTAGCACTCTTTATATTTGAGTGCTAATTTTTTCTTGACTTTCTAACAGCCTTGTATTAAATTACTTTTTAACAGATTATTTTAAGAAAAGAGGTAATTTACAATGGCAAACGAACATGGAAGTTTATCTATTAATAGTCAAAATATTTTCCCTATAATCAAGAAATGGATGTATTCAGACCACGATATTTTTTACAGAGAATTAATCTCTAACGGCTGTGACGCCATTACCAAATTAAAGAAGCTGGATTTAATCGGTGAGTACGAAGCACCTGATGATGTTGAATATAAGGTACAGATAAAGGTCAGCGCAGAAAAGAAAACAATAAAGGTTATCGATAACGGTATCGGTATGACAAAGGAAGAAGTCGGTGAATATATTAATCAGATTGCATTCTCAGGTGCAGAGGCCTTTCTTGAAAAATATAAAGACAAGACTAACGAAGACCAGATTATTGGTCATTTCGGTCTCGGCTTCTACTCTGCTTTCATGGTTGCAGACCGTGTCACTATTGATACGCTCTCATACAAAGACGGCGCAGAAGCAGTTCACTGGGAATGTGACGGCGGTACTGAATATGATATGAGTGAATCAAACAAGTCTGAACCGGGTACGGTTATTACTCTCTACTTAAACGAGGACAGCTATGAATTTGCAAATGAATACAAGGCACGTGAGGTTATTGACAAATACTGCTCTTTCATGCCTATCCCTATTTTCCTTGAAAATGAAGACGCAGGCGAGCAGACAGAGGAAATTCCTGAGGAGGAAGTAACTGAGAAGGATACTGTCTTAGATACTTTTATCAAGGAAGCCGTAACCGAAGAGGTTGAAAAAGAGGACGGCACAAAGGAAACTGTGGAGAAGGTTCCTGCAAAGAAGATGGCTAAAATTGTAAAACGTCCTGTTGCCTTAAATGATACACACCCGCTTTGGACAAAGCACCCGAATGAATGTACCGATGAGGAATATAAGGAATTTTACCGCACTGTTTTCAGAGATTACAAGGAGCCTTTATTCTGGATTCACTTAAATATGGACTATCCGTTTAATTTAAAGGGTATTTTGTATTTCCCTAAGATTAATACGGAATACGAATCAATTGAAGGCACAATCAAGCTCTATAACAATCAGGTATTTGTTGCCGACAATATCAAAGAAGTTATTCCTGAATTTCTTCTTTTGTTAAAGGGTGTTATCGACTGTCCTGATCTGCCTCTTAATGTATCAAGAAGTGCGCTTCAGAATGACGGCTTTGTAAAGAAAATTTCCGAGTATATCACTAAAAAGGTTGGTGATAAGCTTTCAGGAATGTGCAAGACAGATAAGGAAAGCTATGAAAAGTACTGGGACGATATCAATCCATTTATCAAGTTCGGCTGCTTAAAGGACGAAAAATTCTATGAAAAAATGAAGGATTATATTATTTTCAAGAATCTTGACGGAAAATACCTTACTTTACAGGAATGTCTCGACGAGAATAAAGAAAAACATGAAAATACTGTATTTTATGTGACTGACGAGACAGAACAGAGCCAGTATATCAATATGTTTAAGGAAGAAGGCATCGACGCCGTAATTCTTACACATAATATCGACCAGCCGTTTGTTACACACTTAGAGGGCAAGAATGAGAACTTAAAGTTCCAGCGTATTGACGCCGAGCTTTCTGACAGCTTTAAAGAGGAAACAAGTGAAGATGAATTAAAGGAAATTACAGAAACACTTACTTCCGTATTTAAAAAGGCCTTAAATAATGAAAATCTTAATGTTAAGGTTGAGAAGCTCAAAAATTCTGCAATTTCTTCAATGATTACGCTCTCCGAACAGGATAGACGTATGCAGGATATGATGAAGATGTACAATATGTACGGCATGGATCCGTCTATGTTTGGTGCTAACGGTCAGACACTTGTGTTAAATGCCAACAATGAGCTTGTAAAATATATTGTTGAGCATAAAGACGGCGACAACACTGCACTCTTCTGCGAACAGCTTTATGATTTGGCACTTCTTAGCCACGCACCGCTCACACCAGAGCAGATGACAAACTTCATCGCAAGAAGCAATAAAATTATGGAATTGCTTGCCAAATAATTTTTTTTGAAGTATTATATATCTAGTCAGGTTAATTGCCGCATTTGGGATTTCCGGATGCGGCAATTTCCATAAAATATTTTTTGAAAGGACATATTATGTCATCATACGATAACAAACCTACCTACACAGATGAAGATGATGAGCTTGAATTTGATTTTATCAATGACGATTATGGATTTGACGAATACGACAGCATTTTGGACAATGACACTCCTGTAAATTCATCACCGGACGATAATAATACTAAAAACAGCTCCCAAAAACCTGTCACATTCTGGTCGGAAGTTTTAAGCTACGTTAAGATTCTTGTCGCCGCTGTCATAATCGCTTTTATATTCAGCCGCTATGTTATTGTAAATGCTGAAGTTCCGACAGGTTCCATGAAAAGTACCATTATGGAACACGATAAGCTGATTGGTTTCAGACTGTCATACCTTTTCAGCGAGCCTAAGCGCGGCGATATTGTCATATTCAAGTACCCTGATAATGAGGCACAGAATTATGTAAAAAGAGTTATCGGCACTCCCGGCGATGTGGTTCAGATTAAAGGCGGACAGGTCTATGTTAACGGAGATTTATTAGAGGAAGACTATCTGTATGAACCGATGCAAAATACAGGCATAGAAGAGACATATGTTGTACCTGAAGGGTACTATTTTATGATGGGAGATAACCGCAACTCTTCTCTTGATTCACGTTATTGGAAAAATACTTATGTCGCAAAAAACAAAATTATTGCTAAAGTAATTTTCAAATACTATGACGGATACAATGAAAAATTCAGTTTTAGAAAAATTCAGTAAAACACATAACATTTTTTAAATCACATAAGAATAAGAAACATGCATACAAATTCTTTATTGCTATGCATGTTTTTTTATTGCTTTCTTTAAGTTAAACATCTGAAAAATATCCAAATTTACCCATTCTATAACAAGTATATGTATAAATGCACTTAAGATGTCCATACTATCATTGAATTATAAATTAAGGAGGATATTATAATGACTGATTTAGGTTGTAATGTAACTTGCTGCTGTCACAACGAAGAACAGCGCTGTTGTCTTAATTCTATTGAGGTAAAAGGCGATACTGCCTGTAAGTGCGATGATACCTGCTGTGGAAGCTTTTATGAAGATAAATCGGGTGCAAAAAATGCCACAGAATCTCCTAATGTAAATTTAAGCATTATCTGTCAGGCTACTAACTGTATCTACAACCACTCTGAGAAATGTAATGCCGAGCATGTAGATATTTCAGGTATCCGTGCCACAACTTCCGATGAAACTGTCTGCGCTACTTTCCGCAGTAAAGAATAATCTTAAACAGTTCTAATACACGGAGGGTATTATGACAGAAAAATGTTTTTCCCCTATCTGCCGCTTTACATCACAGGTCAGGGATTACTTTATGCTGATTGCAGGATATGTATATATCCTCTTTAAAATCCGTTCACTTAACCGTGTGGACAGGCAGCATTAAAACTTCATATTTTAAACGTATGCGCCCTGCTTAACGATTAACAGGGCGCATATTGTGTAACATCTCCATTTTTCTATCATATCCTAAAAGAAAAAGGAGATTTTTCAGCTATGCCAAATGGTGATGACCGCATGAGACGTGACAACTGCCCGCCTTGCGACTGCAACCGTGACCGCAGGGACGACAGACGCGATGACCGCAGAGACAGACGCGACGACCGCAGAGACGACAGGCGTGATGACCGCAGAGACAGACGCGATGACCGCAGAGACGACAGGCGTGACGACCGCTGGGACAGACGTAACTGGCCTTGGTAATATAAAGGGAGCTGCTTTTCGCAGCTCCTCCTGATTACATCAATTTCCTTAATACTCTTTCATCAAATCGTATATTCTTAAACCCGGCAACCTGCTCTCCTGTACAAATACTGCACTTTAAAACAGGA